>CAXHFH010000040.1:0-18586 GCA_964015995.1 uncultured Alphaproteobacteria bacterium | reverse complement strand
TTCGTCGGCAGCGTCAGATGTGTATAAGAGACAGGTAATATGTTTGAACAGGGTCATTCGTCCAAGGACCTGACGTTAATGCAGAGGCAAGGTTGGCTGTCCAGTTCGCATTGATTGGCGTACAAGCCGTTGGCAGAACTCTTTTATCAACCGCGCCGGCATACTCTGCAAATGTAAAGAACCCATCAGTTGTGTTGTTGGAAATAAAGTTAATACACTTTGCAGCATTCCATACAAGTCTCATTCTATCACAGCTGTAGGCTGTACCATTCGTGATGGCAAGGGGCGTGTGATCTAAACCTGTCGCGGCAGTGTGACCTGCAAGGAAGTTGTGGTTAAAGTTATTACTGATATAAGCTGACAAAGATGTACCAACAAGGTTTTGTAACGCATTATCCATACTTGTTGAACTTAAAGGCGATCCATACGACGATGTTTCACTAAGCATTTCATCGGCGTGATCTGCAAGTTCTCTCACTATGCGATCAAAGCATGTATATTCAAGAACACTGTCAGGCTTGAGAATAATATTTTGATTCTGTGTGATTTCACGTTGTGCCTCTAGCCATGCACGCGCAGATAAGGACTCGTAATAAAGTGCGTCACAAGGCGTTGTGGCAATTACCGACGCGGCAAAAGATGACGGTGTAAAAAACATCAACGATAAGGCAAAGAGCACGCCAGTGCGAAACTTTAACAATGTTGTGTTGACTTTCATTATATGGTCCTTTGTCACGTTCACTTTTATTCAACTCCTATATTCTACACAAATATCTAACGCCAAAGCAAATAGCTTTTATTAATACGGTATACATGCTCCAGTAGGGGTTGAAGCAGGTATGGGAGAATTAAGCACATAGTTAACCCAGACAGGTCTGTAGAAACATCCGGGGTTGGGGCAAATGTGCTCATAATAAATTTGTGCAGATCGGTCTGCTATAGACATATTACCTGGACCAACGTCAGACTCATCCCATAAATAAGTAATAGAAGGCACCCCTGTTGGTATTGGATCAGAGCATGTTGTAACAATCCCGGAAGAAACACCACCTGTGCCGGGCACATAATTACCGGTTAAGTCATGCAAACCTAGAATGAGCTCTCCATATAAGGTGGCTGTATCAAATGAGGAGTAAGCGTTCTGGTTAGCACTGTCATCACAGTTATTGGCTACGCGTATTAAATCATTGGAAAATTGCGTACCAGCAGTCGACCCTGATGGTGGATCACGGAACGGCCATTCAACAGGTATTGCAACGGTACCTGCCGCAGGACAAGGATCCATGATCGATGTTGCTGAGGTACTTGAACCTGGAGAGGTGCTGTCTAATTTTGTTGAGTTCGTACCTTGCTCTATAACATCGCTGGCGGTAAATCCCGGGGAGCATTCTACAGGAATAGATCGAGGATCAGTATTTACTAAATCCTCAAATGTTCTGAAACGATCATCTTCACCAAAATCAACACACTTTGCAATATTCCAAACCGTACTCATGTGAGAACAGTTATAACTGCCAGAGCCAAGCGCACTTCCAGTGCTACCGGATGTATCAATGTCATTGTCTATTGTTGTCGCCTCACCCATAAAAGTGTGCTCAAAATTATTATCAACGTATGTCTGAATGTTATCATACAAAAGTGTTCTTAAAGCATCATCAAGATGTGTGTCGGGAAAAACGACGTCAATTGTTATATCGTAAGGTGAAACGGTGTTGTCGCCGCTGCTTGCACAACTTGGCGGACGACCAGCAGAGGCTGTACTATCACCAGTTGATGTACATACTTCGTGATCTTCCCAAAACGTTGATTCTGAGAATATAGGGCCTGCATGGTGCGCAGTTACTGAAACCCATTGATCAAAACATGTGTATTCCAAAACGCTGTCGGGTTTGTGAATAATTTGCTCGCTCATAATGACTTCACGGCTAGCGCCCATAATGGCGTGGCTGTAGATTTGGTTCATGAAGTTACCGTCACACGCACTTGTTGTTGCACCAGTTTCATTCGTATGTGGTGCGGGTGTCCCCGTTTTGGGGCCGTTTAGAGCGGGGTCTGTCCCTGATTCTGTGTCTGTGTAAATATCATAGTCAGTACAGGGAATACCAGGAGAGCATGCAGCATGTGCATTGAAAGAGAAGAGCATGACAATCGCCATGCAAGAAAATAAAAAAGTAAACTTATCCTCTAATCTATTCAGCACAATAATGCCTAATCCTCTGTTTGTTGTTCAGCTATTATATACAGCTTTTGCTCTGGCGACCACATATATATGTCAAAATCGTAATCATTAATCTCACTTTTAAAAGCAAGTATGTTTTTAATACCATACGAAAACTTACTATCGATCATCAAGTTTCGAGCACTTATTTTTGATAATAGCAGGATTCTATCCTTCTTTTCAGCAATTATTATGTGTGTGCATGCATCTTTTTGAGTATTACATGATTTTCGTCTTAAAATATGTTCAAAAATACCATCATTATTAAGGTCTGTACTCGCGATATCATAGGCCGAAGAATCGGATTTATAGTGTTCGGACAGGAACTGGTCTATTTGAAAACGAAGTGATGTACTCAGGTTATTGTCGTATTTCAGTGCATCGAGAGCAAAGGATTGCCCTGATTGTATCGTGACGCAAAAAAATGCGAACAAAAAAATGTGTATAAAGTGTTTAGTGTGAATAGCTGACATGCCGAAAATTATAACAGATTTTAACAATTTTTGTGAAAATGCTGTGCCCTAAACAAGGTCAATATCAAGAATGGCCATATTGAAATCATAAGATGTTTCGCCTTCATCAATGATTTTGTACAAAACACCAATAAATTCGCCGTCCATCATGACTTCGATAGAATCTTCCGCTTTTTCACGTCTCATCACGGTAATGCCCGAACATTTGAAGACACGCTCAATGTAGGCTTTCAACTGCGACATCTCTTCTGCATTAAAACTCATAAAATTTTCCTTATATATGTGTTGTTTTCAAACCATTGGATACGGCGTTATAGCATGCCTTGGCAAGTGTTTTTCTGTCCTTAAGTTCACTTGCTTTTAAAACGTCATGAAAATTAAGGGATATCGTCGCACCTCGACTAAGTGCAAATCGCCATAAATGCTTTTCCAACGGCGTGTCCATATTAAGGTGCCAAGAATAAATGTCACGATCATCTTGCGTTTTTACGTCTCTCTTATCAACACACGTCATATTTATTGTGATGGGTTGAATTCTTATATCTTCTAAACCCTCTTTATAGGCAATGGAGAATAAGCTTGATTTAAAAGGTAATACCTCACGGCCATCTGTTGATGTGCCTTCAGGGAAGATAATTAAACTTTTGCCTTCATCAAGCATCGTATCAAGCGCATGCTTTTCTTTTTTTGCATCTTCGCGTGAACGGCTGATAAAGGCCGTTTGTTGTAGTTTGGATAAGAATCCGAAAACTGGCCATGAGGCCACGTCTTTCTTCGCCACGAACGAAGCGCGCAAAATACTGCCGACGGCGGGAATATCAAGGTAAGAGATATGGTTGCCAATATATATGGTTTGGGTGTCAGTGTATGGTGTGCCGGTAACTTGGATCTTAATACGAAATATTTTACAAACAGCCTTTTGCCATAACCAAGGCATAATATAGGCGCCGTTTCCTTTGTGAAGCAAAAGAACAATAAGCTGCGTTGGTACAACAACCAAACAAAGTAAAACAAAGAAAAAAAACTTTATACAAGCGATCAGGAATCTCATGATGGTTAATTATTATTCCTCTGACTGCCCGGGCATAGTTTTCTTAATCTTGCGCTCGTAATATTTCCGGTAACGCTCTGTCATTAAGCTGGTTTGAACAACGATACAAACATCAATGGTGTTGAACTGGTTATCAATTACGGCGCCGTTGCCAATAGTCGCGCCAAGCCTTAAATAGCCTTTAATAAGAGGGGGGAGAGATGCAAAAACGCGACGTTCGTTTAATGTTTCTTTTTCATAGATATTCATATCTACATAGCGTTCTTTGATTGCAACCGGACTGATCTCTGCCGGCGTCGAATGAAAATGATGAAGATAGGACAGTTGCTGCGCGATGGAATCAACGCTGACGCCCTGAAAGCTTGCACAGCCAAACAACAGGTCAATCTTATGGTCTGTGATATAATCTGCAATGCCTTGCCAGAGCATATTGAGGATTGGTTTGGTTCTGTAATCGGCCAGAACACAGGATCTGCCGAGCTCTAATAGAAAATTGTCGCTGGCAATAAGTTTATCAAGATTATATTCGTCCGTGGAATAAAACCGCCCATGCTTCTCGGCGATGTTTTGACGCAAAAGTCTGTATGTTCCGACAATTTTTTCACCTCCGGTTAGGGGATCATTAGCCAGAACAATTAAATGATCTGTGATTTTGTCAAAATCATCAAAATCACGCTTTTGATCACGCATTTCATCTGTTGGTTGCGCGCCGTATTCTTCGTAAAAAACCTGATACCGCAGCTTTTGCGCCTGTTCTATTTCTTCAGGATTTTGTGCGAGACGAACGTGTGCCTCTTTTGACACTGTATGATCCAATTGTAAATCAGAAGATTTTGTCATGCATTACGCCCTAAAATTGGAAGTATTCCCAGATGTTTGCTACTATGTGCAGAATGTTTCTTGCTTGCAAGATTATACTATATTTCATAGATGTACATAGTGATCACATTATGCACATTGTTTTTAAGGATATTGGATTATGATTTCAGTTTTATTTGTGTGTACAGGTAATATTTGTAGGTCACCCACAGCAGAGGGAATCTTTAAAGATCGTGCGCGCACGCAAAAATTATCGGTGCGTTGTGATTCCGCAGGAACGTTTGGTTATCATATTGGTGATCCACCTGATTATCGCTCTATTGCAGCGGCACAAAACCATAATATAGACATTACAGACATCAGAGGGCGTAAATTAGCCGATGAGGATTTTGATAAGTTTGATTATTTGATTGCCATGGATAAAGGGCACGAGCGTACAATGCGCAGAATGGTCGATGAGAAGTATCATGATAAAATAAAGTTATTGCTCGATTACCATGACCGATATCAAGGTATGAATATTCCTGACCCATATTATGGTGAAGTGGATGGTTTTGAAAAAACATTCAATACCATAGAGGAGGGTATAGACGCCTTCATCGCCAAGGTTTTCTATAGTGGTTCAAGTGTCCTGTCCAAAGAACCTGCGTCCGGATCATCATAATCATCATTGTCGTTATCATGATCGTGATCATCGTTGTCGGCTTTCAATTCCTCAGATGTTTTACTGTCGGCATCAAGGCCGATAATTTCACCCAAATGTTCAACCTTTTCGGCGAGCTTACTGTTCGCCTTAGCACGGTTTGATTTCAATTCATCCGCGAAGCCTTTCAAAGGCCCTAAGGGGGCAAAGAAAGAATAAATGTTAAGGCCTACGGTATGCCTGTGTTCTTCGCTCATCAGTTTCACAGGGATCAACGCAAGCTGTAATCCGATAAAGGCAGACTGTACGTGAAGGCTGCGTTTTGCACGAACAGCGGCTTTTTCATGATCCTCTTGGTCGCGCATGATGGTGATCATCTTATCTTTGTCTTCTCTCGACCATGCTTGCCCAATCTTTTCGATAGAGCGCAGATTAACACTGTGTAATTGCTCCAGTGTGATGGGTGGGCGCTTATCTTCCGGCTCTTCTAAATCCGCATTGTCGCCATTTTTTTGTTCTGCCAAATCTGCATTAAGTTTGGCGGCTTCACTAAATCCCATGGCTGTGCTCTGTGCGATTTTATGCATACGAAACGGGTTTTTAATGTATTCCGTTGCAACTGTGCCCATGAATCCTGCTGCACGTTCCCCCTGATACATAACATAGGATAGCGCCTGTCCTGTAACAGTTACTTTTTCCCGCATTGGTTTGCGCATAAAATCGCCAACTCTCTTAACGGTGTCAAAGCTTATTGGCTCACCAATACCTTTTTGTCGCGCGATCTCACGAAATTCTGATTTTGGAAATCGTATTTGTTCGTCCGGCAGGTTCACAAACTGCAAGCCGCTATGCTGCATTTTATGACGTAGGTTTTCTTCTGCTACAAACCTACGTTCTTCTTTTGTATGGCCGTTATTTTCGTCATGCGCATCATTTTCGAATTCTACAAACATCTTTAGGGCTTTGCGATATTCGTGCTCTTTCGCGCCGCGTTGTGCGTTGATGCTGTGCAGTAGATACACGGCGGCAACGGTAGAGCTTACTGCAAGTGTGCTCATAAAAGGATCTTCTTCAAGTGTTTCCGTACTGCCTTGTACGGCTTCTGCTGCTAATGTACCAGTCTCATACAATGCGAAAATGTCTGAAAAAAGTTCTTCGGTGAAATGACGTTTGTCTGTGTCAATCTGCTCACGTGTTTCAATTAGAAATCGTCGTAAACCATCATCCGGATCAAGGGTCTTTCCTGTTTCCGTAAAGGCAACATTAAAACTATGATCCGCCTGAGCCATCTCATTGCGTAATGAGTGTTTTTTTTCCACGCCGCTAATACCCTTATATTATAATTATATTTGTTTAAAATCCCGGTGTTTCGTGAGTATCGAAACCGGCATCTGTATCATTATTATCGTTCATGTCTATAACTTTATGATCACCATAAACACGTTTAAGTTCCGTTAATTCCTCGGTGGATGGATATTTTTCACCGGCTTCCCCCCATTTCACAATGCGCTCCGCATATAGGGCCAGGTCGATATCGGTGCCAAGATTAACGCACTGTTCGTATGCCTCGTTGAATAAAAATTCTTTTTCTTTGGGAATTAAAACTGCCGCCCAAAATGGCTTTCCTTGAGTGTCGTCTTCGAACCACGCTCCTCCTTTATCATCCAAAAAACCGGTGACGAGGAATATCGTTCCGGGCTCTTCTTGTTGGTTGTCGTCGCTCACCTTGCTTCTCCTGACTTATAAAGGTAAGCAGAATATATAGTTTCATAAAAATTCTGTCAAAATAACAATGTTTTGAGCGTATAATAATTTTTTACGATCTATTCTTGCATTCCCTGAATGATTGGAGTATCTTCCCACCACTTTTGTGAGGCAATCACAATACGCGCCCGTAGCTCAGCTGGATAGAGCGCCTGACTACGGATCAGGAGGTCAGGGGTTCGAATCCTCTCGGGCGCGCCATTTCATACTCACCATCCTTAAGCTGCCGTATAACCGTTACTGGAAATGAAAATAGACAGGCATAATGGTTGTTTGAAACGTTTTATCTTCTTACTAACAACATAATTTCTGAAATACGGGCATTTGAGCGTGTATTTTATGCGCATATTTATATGTAACGTAATAAAACTAAAAAATTTGACATTATAGCGACGGAAAACCAGTTACTCTTTCGTTATCTACGTGGGTAGTTTATTCGAGTTAGGGTATATTCGATATGTGGCGTTTATCAGCCCATGATAACAGGGCTATAATATATTGATTAGAAATACAAAAACCCTTCCTGATGAAAAACTGATGAAATTGATCATAAAAAATGATCAAAAAGCTTTTGCTGAGCTTACAAGGCGATATTTAACGGCTGTTTTTAGGTTTTCTTACAGCGTATCGCAAAATAAGGAACTAGCAGAAGATGTGACGCAGGAAACTTTTATGTTGGTATGGGAAAATGCTCAAAAGTGGGAGCCAAGCGGACAGCTAAAGAGCTGGTTGTTTCGCGTGGCTCGAAATAAAACGATAGACGCTTTGCGTCGTACAAAGCCGCATATGGACATAGAGCAGACACATTTGCATGATACTCAAAAATCGCCTTATTCCAATGTGCTGAATAGCCAATTAAACACGCTCATTGATGCACAAATGGCGATACTCCCCGAAAGACAACGCGAGGCCATTATGCTGGTCCACTTTTTACAATGTAGTAACATTGAGGCGGCTGAAACAATGGGCATAAGTGTTGATGCATTAGAATCTTTGTTAGCCAGAGGACGGAAGAAATTACGCTCATTATTGGCTGATCAAAAAGAAGTATTCTTTTCAGGAGAGAACAATGAGTAAAAAAAATGACGCAGAGTATTTGGACGAGCTAGCGGGTCTTTATAAATGGTCTGAACTGCCGGCAGGCTTAGAGGCGCGTATTATAAATGCATCTCAGGCAGCGAACATAAAAGAAGAAAAATTCTGGGACCGTTTGTTTGATGTCTTTTCGTTTAGGTGGGAACCTGTTTTGGCTATGGGTGTTTTCTTGTTATTAGGTTTGAGCTTGGGACATGTTAGCGCTTATCAAAATTCTGAGTACACACAACGAAATGGTTTGTATCAGGATAGTAATTTTTATATGGCACATTCAATAATATATGGCACTGAGGAGTTATAATATGGAGCAATCAAAAAACAGTCTAAAGAAGCCTCTTTTTATATCTGTTATATTAAATGTCTTCTTAATCGGATTCCTAATTTCAACACAGTTTATGCATCCAATGTATCGGCCGCCACCGCATGAAAAAGGCTCTTTGCAACATTTTGAGCGCGCAAAAAAACATCTTTCAAAGGATGGGCAGGCTATTGTAAGTCAAATTTTATCCGAGCGACGCGAGAGACTTAAGGGTAATACTGATCAAATGCACAACACTATACAAAAAGCAGAAGGCATTTTATTAGCCCCTGAACTTAATCAGGATGCGCTGCTGAAAATTCATCAGGATATGGATCAGTTTAATGTAGTTATAAGGTCGGAGTTATCTGAAACAATATACCAAATAGCAATTAAATTATCTTCGGAAGACAGAATAAAGTTTTTCCGAGAAGCGCTTCCAAAAAGGCCTCCGCATAACTTTCAAAAAAATAAAAAATAAGCGACGGAATATGGATGTTTTACACGTTTTACATGTGTAATCCAAATGGTCGAAGGAAAGACCTTATGAAAGGAGGAGCCTTATGGTTTCAGCAGTAGGAGGAAGTTCAAGTTATAATTTGGCTTCTTTACAACAAACACAAAGGTCGTCACCGCAAGAGCGTTTTTCAGCTGCGGATGCAGATTCTAGTAATAGTCTCTCTGTTGAAGAGTATGCCAATTTTGCACCTGATTTTGTTGACGATATTGAAGGCAGTTTTAACAATATCGACTCGGATGGTGATGGTTCACTTACTGAGGCAGAGTTGCAATCTTTTGCAGAAAGTGAAGGGGTGCAAGGAGGCCGGCCACCAGGAGGAAGACCTCCGCCGCCACAAAGTGGCAGTTCTTCTGAAGAGGAGGAAACCTCTTTAATAGAGACGCTCCTCAGTGAATATTCTGCTGAGCAGCAGGCTACTATTACAGACTTCTTTACAAGTTTGTTAAGTGCGCAAGAAGAGTTCAGCGCGGCATAGACTTAATAAAAGATTTTAAAAGCCGAAAAATCGGCTTTTTTACATTGTGTCATATGTTTTTAGGCACACCATATAACCATTATTAAATATTCAAAATTGAGATGAGGAATACTTTTATGAAACATAAATTACATCTTGTTGCTTTTGTCGCGATTTTAGGAGTAAGCGCATGTGCGCATGCACAGCCATCCGGTGATGGGCCACCCAAAAGAAAACCTCCTCCGGAAGCTTTTGAGGCATGTGAGGGCAAGTCTAAAAGCGATCCATGTAAAGTTTCAACGCCACATGGAGAACTGAACGGGACGTGTCAAATGCCGAAAGGTGATAAATTAGTTTGTGCCCCAAAGGATAAACCGCCCAGGTAAGGCTACTCTTCGTAAACTAATTTTATAGGTTTGAGCTATGAAAGCAAAATTTCTTTTTATAGGTATCGTATGCCTCTTGATATTGGCTGTCGGTAGCTACTACTTGATGGTATCTAGCTCATATTCAGATAAAGTTGCATATTCGTATAGCCCTGCAGAAACGAAAAGTAATGGTGTTGATGTTAGTTTGTTTAAACAAGGGGCTTTCGCAGTAGAGCCTGAAATAGTTGATTGTAAAACCAGCGCGGGTACGAAAACAACATGTTATAAACTCACGACTTATGGCGCACCGGGAACTCGTGCGCCAGGTCCGTTTTGTCCAAGAACAGTAACAGATGAAGCAGATGCGGGAGGTGCATGGTTTAGCAAAGAAGGAACGGGAGAGCTTGTTGATATTACAGGTGCATTCATTGAGAACTTAGCTGATTATTATGGAGATCCTAAATGGCAATTGTTTGATCCTGAAACTGGTAAAGTTCGCTATACAGCGACGAAGGAGGGGTGTCTAGGCGCCGCAAAGCCTAATGTTGAAAAACAATACATGCAAAATTGTATTGAGTGTGAAATGTCATATTTAGATGAAGATTTTACGCGCACTTATCTCATTCCTGTAAAGCCAATCCCTGCAAAACATCCAAGCCGCATTCGTACAGCAGGCATTGCCCTTGATGGTGCGGAATTGTCAGGCCCTGCACCTGTCGGTGAAATACTCAAGGCTTATACTCTTGCTGCTTTTGATGATTGTGGTGGTCATATTAATGTTCACCAAGGATACCATTATCATTCTTCGACAGGCTGCACAGATGTGAAACTCAGCAAAGATGATTATGCTCCGTTGGTCGGTTATGCTCCAGATGGTTATGCCATTTATGCGATGTTGGATGAAGCAGGAAACGAGGCTGATGATCTGGATGAATGTCGCGGAAGGATCGATGACGTGCGAGGATATCATTATCGTGCATCCAGTCCGAGCGAAAATATGATTATCGGCTGCTTGCGCGGAGAATCTGTTCGCACACCTCAGCATTAGGAAGTATATCTGTGTATAAATTCCTTTTTACAAACCTTTGTATGATCTCAATTTTGTTAGTAAGCGCAGGAAGCGCCAACGCTCATGGTGGAAATTTGAGCCAGCCAGCATTAAAAGCCTGCGAAGATAAAAAAAGATCTCAAGAGTGCCAATATGAAGGGCATCATAATGATCTTTATATTGGAACATGCCAGTTTGTTTCAGAGGACACATTGATTTGTGTTCGGAATAAACCCATCCAAAATTCGAATTCAGATAACGTAAACTCTGGGGATCCCTCTTATGAGCACTAATATACTCACTTAATTTTTAAAGTTCCGCAAAAGTTAAAAAGTCAGTCAATTATTTGACTTTTTAGCGACGGGTTTTTCGTTTTCATTCGTATTACTAATAACGAATATAAAATCTTAAGTCAGAAAAGAAAAATGAAACAAAAGATGAAGTTTATTATCCTGCCGATGACAGTGATTTTACTGTCAGTATTTTCTTGGTATTTCTTTACTTCTCAGAGCTCTGCTATGGAAAGTAAATTGGCCGCTTTGACCACTGTCGAATTAGGCAGTATTGAGTCTGTGGTTACGTCTCAAGGGACATTAGAGCCGAAAGACTATGTTGATATTGGAGCCCAAGTTTCGGGTAAAATTTTGCATATGCACGCTGAAATCGGTGATGTCGTTAAAAAAGGGGATCTTATCGCCGAAATTGATCCTGACGTATTTAAGTCCAGCGTATTGGTTAATGAGGCGAAGTTAAAAAATCTGCAAGCGCAAAAAGCAGAAAAGCAAGCCTATGTAAAACAAGCACAGCAAAAGTTTGATCGTAATTCACGGCTGTATAAATCCAAGGCTGTTAGTGAGGAAACCTTACAAGATTCTGAAAATACGCTTGATATTACCAAGGCGGATCTTTTGGCCGTAGAAGCACAAATTGAAGAGGCACAATCAACGCTTGCCCTTGCGAAAACCAATTTGGAGTTCACAAAGATCTATAGCTCTATGGATGGAACTGTTGTTTCACAAGAAGTGCAAGAAGGACAAACAATAAACTCCTCTCAAACAACGCCTACAATCGTGCAAGTTGCAAACCTTGATACGATGACGGTTGTTGCTGAAGTTGCCGAGGCCGATGTGATGAAGTTAAGGCAAGGTATGGATGTATATTTTAGTACATTGGGTTCCGGGGAGCGCAAATGGAATGGTGTTGTTCGCCAAATTGAGCCAACACCAGAAGTTGTCAATGACGTGGTTCTTTATAATGTGTTGGTGGATGTCGAAAATACAGACGGCGCGTTGATGAGTGGCATGACGACACAAATGTTTTTTGTTTTAGCAAGTGCAAAAGATGTCCCTCTTGTCCCTGTTACCGCGTTAACGAAAAGGGTGGCAGAGAAAGATACAGATCAAGGACAGGCTTATCGCATGATTGTCGAGGGCGAGAATGGAGCGGAGCCACGTATCGTTATCATTGGTGTTGCTGATCGTATTCATGCTGAGGTTAAAGAGGGACTTGATGTTGGTGAGCAGATTACTACAACACCCCTTGTCCGTAAACAAACTGCGAGCGCTGAAAAGAAGAAGCAACAACGTGGCCCGGGTGGCCCACCTGGAATGGGGCGTATTTAATGAGTATTCAGGGAATTGAGCCTCTTATAAAAATTGAGGCATTGTCTCGCCATTATCAAACTGGTGATACGGTTGTCAGGGCATTGGATAACGTAGATCTTGAAATTTACCCAGGCGAATTTGTAGCTATCATGGGGCAATCAGGATCAGGGAAGTCTACGCTTATGAATATTTTAGGCTGCCTTGATCGCGCGACAGGGGGTACATATATTGTGCAGGGGCGCGATGTGAAAGGTCTGGATGCTGATGCCTTGGCATCTTTACGACGAGAAACTTTTGGTTTTATTTTTCAACGTTATAATTTGTTGAATACCGCTAATGCAGAAGAAAATGTTGAAATTCCTGCGATATATGCAGGTATGTCAGCTTCTGAACGTCAAGGGCGCGCAAAAAAATTGCTAGGTGATCTGGGCATTGGCGATCGTGGTCACCATACCCCGTCGGAGCTTTCCGGTGGTCAGCAACAGCGCGTTGCGATTGCGCGGGCGCTGGTGAATGATCCACCAGTCATTCTCGCCGATGAGCCAACAGGCGCATTAGATAGTCAAAGTAGTGCCGATGTGATGGCGCTTATGAAAGAATTGAATGATCAGGGGCGGACCGTAATTTTAATTACGCATGAAGAGGAAGTCGCCAGAAATGCGCGTCGGATGATACGTATCAGTGATGGCAGCATTGAATCTGATAGTGGCATAGATCAAAAGGGTATTGATCTTGCGCAAGCGCAAAACAGAAACAAATCTTATAATGAGAACGCAGGTAATGTTATTGCCGAAACAGGAGAAGCCGTTAAAACAGCGATGCGTGCACTTCGTGTTAATTTATTCCGTACTGCCCTGACATTATTAGGCATTGTGATTGGCGTGGCCGCAGTGATTACTATGCTTGCGGTCGGTAATGGCAGTAAGCAGACTGTGTTGGATCAAATTAGCGCTATGGGGACAAATATCCTTAGTGTACGCCCAGGCGCACCAGGAATTAGATCTGCGAATATAGCCACTCTTATTCCCGCAGATGCCCGAGCTATAGAGGAGCAAATTAATAATATAGCAGTCGTTGTACCACAACGCAGTGGATCAAAAACTTTACGTAAAGGAAATATCGATTATTCCAGCAGTATAGAGGGGGTAGGAGCAGGGTTTCCTGATGCACGCGATTGGGCAGTAAAAGCAGGAATGTTCTTTACGGAAAAGGATGTCAATGAATATGCGGCCGTAGCAGTGCTGGGTACAACAGTTGCTGACATTTTCTTCGAAGAAGGTGAAGATCCTCTTGGGCAATTTATTTTGCTTGGCAATATCCCTTTTGAGATTATCGGTGTGATGGATAGTAAGGGCTCTGATCCTCGTGGCGATGATCAGGATGATACTGTATGGGTGCCATACACAACCGGAATGGGACGGCTTTTTGGTTCAAGTTACCTCAATGGTATTTTGGTGAAAGTTGATGATGTAGATCAAATCAGCCAAACAGAAGACGATATTACGTCATTATTACTAAATCGCCATCAAACAGAAGATTTTGGTGTGAAAAACTCTGCCTCATTTCTTGAAATGGCAACATCCACACAAAACACGCTGACCATCTTGCTGGGTGCTGTGGCGGCTATTTCTTTGCTTGTCGGGGGCATCGGGGTGATGAATATATGCTGGTGAGTGTGGTTGAGCGTACGAGAGAAATTGGTGTGCGTATGGCAACCGGCGCGCGGCGACGTGATATTATGATGCAGTTTAATATTGAGGCTGCTGTTGTGTGCACAATCGGCGGGCTGATCGGTGTCGCGCTCGGGTTTAGTACTGGATATATCCTGTCTTTGTTTGATGTTGATATTATGTTCTCGCTCTGGCCGCCCGTTATTGCTTTTACGTGCGCAGTGAGCACAGGCATTTTATTTGGCTACCTGCCTGCAAGAAAAGCCGCGCATCTTGATCCTGTCGTTGCATTGAGTTCTGAATAGAAAGAAAAAACAATGAAGAGAATTTTACTAAGTACCGTTACGATTATAAGCCTTTCTGCTTGTAGTGTGACACCGGAATATTCACGCCCGACACTTGACCAGCCAACAATATGGGAGGGGGAAACAAGCGATAAGAGCGAGGTTATTCCATATGCATGGTGGGAAAGTTTTGAGGATGAGACATTAAATTCTTTAATGGCCGCAGCTTTGGAGAAGAATACCGATATTACGGCTGGCATTCAGGTGGTAGAACAATCAAGGGCGGCTCTTAAAATATCAGGAGCAGATTTATGGCCATCTTTAAAACTCGATAATGGTATATCAACCAGCAATACCAACCCTAATACAGGTGCACGTTATGAGACAAATCGTTATAGCGCAGGCTTAAGTGCATCTTACGAATTGGACTTATTTGGGGGTAATCGTGCCGATAAAGATGCCGCACGGGCGAACCTCTTGTCGAGTATTTACTCACAAGATGCCCTCGAGCTTGTTGTTATGGCAGATGTTGCACAAAATTATTTTACGCTCTTAAACCTATATGAGCGGTTGGGCATTGCGGATAAAAATTTATCCAGTCGTCGTGAAGTTTTGCGTATTATACAAATACGTGTGAATGAAGGCGCAGATTCTGACCTTGAATTAGCACAACAAAGAAATTTAGTTGCGAGTGCGGAGGCTTCGCGCGCACAAATTATCGAACTCATCACCAATGCTAAAAATGCGCTTGCTGTTTTATTGGGGCGCGCACCTCAAGGCTTTTCTGTGGCAGAGAAAAAACTCGATGGTATTCAGATTCCTGAAATTGCGACAGGACAACCTTCGGAACTTTTAGAGCGCCGACCGGATATTAAAGCTATTGAAGCTGATTTAGTAGCCGCGAATGCAAATATAGGTGCGGCCAGAGCCGCATTTTATCCTTCTGTTTCATTGGGAATCGATGATACCTTTTCAATCGCAGGTTTTGGTGACCCAAGCACAAGTGTTCTAACATTAGCTGCCGCAATTACGACGCCTATTTTTCAAGGGGGCGCGCTGCAAGGTAGTTTAGATAATGCGACGGCAAGACAGTTAGAGCTTGTAGAGATGTATCGTGGTGCGGTTTATGAATCTTTTAAAGACGTTGAAGATGCATTGGCGGCGGTCAAGGCAGCCAAGGCGCGTAAAGGTTTTTTAGAAACCGCTATGTTACAATCTCGCCGTGCGTATAGTCTTTCGAAAGAACGTTATGATGCAGGAGCCATTGATTTTCAGACTTTACTGGATACTCAAATATCGCTGCTATCAGCCGAGGATACATATGCGCAATCGAGGCTTTCCGAGCTAACTGCATCAGTCCTTCTTTATAAAGCTATGGGCGGTGGCTGGAGCAATTAAAAATAAGCTCATGATGCTTCTCTTTATTAAAGATGTAATTCTATACACTCTAAACCTCAAATAATTGGCTTGCATTGTGTCGATCAAGGCCCACCATTTTTAAAAAAAGTATTTTTACATGGTTCAATCTTTGACATCGGTAGATGTGAGGTAATTCTATCTGGTAATGGTACGCTGCTTAAATTATGGTGCAATCTAATGCACCTCATTAATTAAGGCTTATAAAAAATGCTTAGCTCATGTCGAATTGCCTTCTTAGCTCTCTTCCTTCTTTTTGTATTTCCTGCCAATGGTTTAGCGCAAGACGACTCAAAAATGATCGAGCTTCAAGAAGAGCTCAAAACTATGCAGCAGGAGCTGGATGCATTTGAACCAACATTGTTAGACGCATCGCTCAATGATCAGAGCCTTTTTGAAACACGGCAACGTGTAAAACAGCTCAGGCTGAGGTTTCTTGAAATACGTGATTCCGTTAAGCCTTTATATCATAACCTAGAGGCGGAAATTAATGATATTGGCCCTGCGCCAGCGACTGATGGCGATGTGGTGGAAGCTGAGTCGATTAAAATATTGAGGGAATCTTTAACAAAAGATATTCAATCTGTTCAAGGCGTTTTATCGCAGGCAGAAGCCTTAGCATCAAAATCTACACGTTTCTTGGAGCGTTTAGCATCATTACGGCGTAGCCAATTCGTTGGTAAGATATTGGAAAATAATGTTTCGCCATTTAACGTTGAATTATGGCCAGAAGCCATCAATGATGGCAAAGAAGCCTTAAGAACGCTGTCTGATAGCTGGGCTTCGTCATTTCCGGATAACCCGAACCAAAAGAAAAAATTCGTTAGGTTTTTAAGCTTCACCTGCGTGGCTTTTCTGACCGTATTTCTTCTGGCATTTGCGATTAATACAGTGAATTTAAGGCGCAAGGTTAAGGTGCTGGAAGAGGCGACTTTGATTAAGCGTCTTGGGATCAGTGGATATGCCATATTGTTTACGCTCATTGCCGGTTTTGCGGGCCTTGCTGTTATTTTCCTGTTTATTGAATCACAAGGCTTAATTGACGAGAACAATCAAAGCCTAAGCTATAATATGTTTTTGGTTTTGTTCTTTGTTGTGTTTGCCTTGACGAAATCATGGATGTTGTCATGTTCGGGCGCCGTCAGGAAGCTTGTTACAATCGCGAGCACGCTTTCGGTTGCTTTGTTTTGTGTGGATTACATCGCGCTTGAAACCGGACGTCATCTTGGTGTGCCTGTAGAGCTTGCCATAGCACAAAGCTTTATTGTGACGACTGTTTTTGCTGCACTTGTCCTTACATTTTTCTTGGCACTTCTGAAACAAAAACCATCGGAGCGGCCGTTTCTTGTCAAACGAAGATTCTTCTATCTGGGCATGATGATTGGTGTATTCATCATGTTGGCAAACGCTCTGGGGTATGTTGCCTTAACAAGGTTTGTCTTCGAACAGGCGGTTTTATTATCAAACTTCGCAATCGCTGTGATTGTTCTTCGCGCTATGATCAGGCCAATTTTAGTACGTATTGAGAAATTATTTAAGCGCAATACAGACAAAGAAGACAACCTCTTGTTGTATTGGTTGGTGCTATTGGTTGATTCCACTTTGCTTGTTTTCAGCTTGCCTTTAATTGCCGCGATTATCGGCGTGGAGTGGGAGGGGATCAAGCTTCTGATTTATCAAGCGATATCAGGTGTAAAAGTTGGTGGCATTACAATTTCTCTCTCCAGTGTCGCAACGGCCATTGTGTTGTTTATTATTTTATTATCGGCAACGCGTTTTTTCCAAAAAATATTGGGTGAAAAGGTTTTAACAAAAACCCGTATGGCTGAATCTGTGCGCTTATCCATTGTGCAGATTGTCGGTTATATCGGTTTAAGCATCGCACTGATGGCGTCAATTTCTGCGGTTGGCTTTGATCTTAGTAATCTTGCGTTGATTGCCGGTGCGCTTTCCGTTGGTATTGGTTTTGGTCTGCAAAGTATTGTCAGTAACTTTGTATCAGGTCTGATTTTATTATTTGAACGCCCGATTAAAGTTGGAGATTGGGTTATTGTTAGTTCCGGTGAAGGTATTGTGAAAAGGATCAATGTTCGCGCGACAGAGATAGAAACTTTTGACCGAACATCGATTATTATTCCAAATTCAGAGTTGATATCATCGTCTGTTAAAAACTGGACACATAAGGACCGGATAGGGCGTATTATTATAACCGTTGGTGTTAGTTATGATTGTAACCCCAGGCGGGTGAGAGACCTGTTATTAGAGGTTGCTAAGGCTGATGAAAACGTCTTGAAAACCCCCGCACCTTCTGTAAATTTCAAAGATTTCGGGGGCAGCGCCCTTATTTTTGATTTACGTATCTTCATCCGAAATGTCAGTGAAATGTATGCAGTCGGTACAGAGGTGCGTCTAAATATATGGGATCAGCTTAAAGAAGAGGGGATTGAGATTCCATTCCCGCAACGCGATCTTCATATTAAAAGCGCCGAAGGTGTTAAAGGCATTGTGAATGACAATAAATAATGAAGGTCGGCGTAAAAAAAGAGCCGATAACGGCCCCTTGTAATTAAGAGCAGATATTTAAATATTATGCTGCTTTTTTAGATAGTAGCGCTTTATCCCGTTGTGAAACGTGATTAGTGCGATAAGCCATATTTGTATGAAATTCACAGTAAGAGCTTTTTTCGACACGCGCTTCATTACCACAAAAATGAAAATCATCGTGTTGAGGATTTCCGATTGGCCATTTACAAGTTGTGTTTGTTAGTTCTTCCATTGTGCAAGTGATGGTATGCCCCCTTATCTGCATAAATATTGTTGATTGAAGCCGTAAAGTAGCACGCCAAGCCGTATTTTGCAAA
>CAXHFH010000039.1:0-19062 GCA_964015995.1 uncultured Alphaproteobacteria bacterium | reverse complement strand
GAGATACTCAGACGTCTCGTGGGCTCGGAGATGTGTATAAGAGACAGTCATTCGTCTTATCCCAAGGCACTGTGAAATCGCGCGGGGATACCGTGTCCGATGTCACCCCTATTCGATCTACGGAAGAATTTGGCTTTGCCGATGACACCGCGAAACCTGTTATTTTAGAAAGTATGGGCGTGGTTCTTCGTTTTAATGATGACGGATCAAAGGCAGTGTTTTTCGAAGATATCGGCCACCGCGTCGATATGAACGCACATGGCGACGGCGTATCCGCGGAAAATCATCCCGGGCGTTTCTTTCATAAAATATCCCTGACCGAGGGCACATTTAAAGAATGGGACATCCACCCCGCCTACGCGATGATGTTTGCCAAACTGGTGATTGCCAAGGATTTAAACATCGAGCCTAATTTACATGCCTTTAATGAATTGGACGAAGACAAAGCCGCAAAATTGCTGATGGAGTATTTGCAAGACAAGTACGATGAAACATGGGACGGCCCCGAAGCATGGCGGCCTAAAGTGAAAAAAACACATATCGGAATCACAGATGCAGAAAAGCCATGGGATGATACAACGGACTTTGGTGGCTATCATGCCGATGTCCCCAGTCGTTTCTTTATTCAAAAGACTGATGATGGCTATGATTTAACCACCTCCAGTGATGCCAAGCATAGTATTTGGTCACAGGGGGAATTGCTCCGTCAGGCACGTAGCAGTGATATCTTATCAATCCAGACTGTAAGCGCACAAACCGCGGCAGAAAATGTTCTGCACATGTTGAGCAAGGGAAATACCGTTGAAGACCATCTTGGTCGTGAATGGCAATTTGTGGTTTTGGACTCCCCTGCCTCACAAAAGGTTGTGACCAACATGAATGACGTCGCACATAACGCATTGGGCGTGGATTCCCACGATTACGCCGCCATCAATTTTGGCGACTCCCAAAGCCTGCTTGCGATGGAAACCGAAACATTGGAACGCGTGACTGTTGCGTACAAAGCCAGTACAGAAGTCATGAGAATGATTGACAAAAATGATTGTGATCAGGATCGCCTTTATGAGCTTCTCACCATGGGCGCGGATTACAAATATATCGACCCCGACGCCGCATCAAAGGGTAAAACCTTTGCAGACTTCATGAAACAATCAGAGCGTTATGAACTCCTGTCTATCCTGCATGAAACACAGGGCGTTCACCCCGATATGCCGGATATGGACGAGCTTGATGATATGGGCGATCACGACCTGCACATCTAACCTCTTTTCAACGCATCAAAAAGACTTTGTCGGCATGTGCGTTCTCTGTTATTTTGGTGGTTTACGGCCTTAAACGGAGAGGGAGGGTTGTTATGATTGAAATGCTGTATTCTACAGTTGGGGTCGTTATTGGGCTGGCCTATGTCCCGCAGACGCTTAAGCTCCTGAAGACACAAACCCCCTGCCCCGATATCTCAATCGCCATGTGGTATTTATGGAATTACACCGCCATCGTCAGCTTAATCTATAGCATTTACGGGCAAGAGGTGTTTGACGTTAAGTTTTTCATAGTCAATGCGGTGAATACGTTCTTCATAACCCTCATCATCTTTATCATCCTGTATAAACGCCGAAAATACGGTGATATCGTAACGATCAGCGAGGATGATGACAGCCTGACCAACATCTATAACACCGTTGAACAAGTGGAAGATATCTTGGACACACCAGAGAATTGAATTTCCATACAAATCCCGTTTGAACCGCGCGGGTTTCTCTGCTATTTCTGTATGCCTTGAAGAATAAGGAACACAGATCATGACCAATATTACACCAGACATTGCCATAAAGAACCGCTCATGGGCTTTTGAAGAAGCCAAGGCCGTTGTCAAACGTCTGCGTGCGATTGGTCGTGGGCAAGTGCAAACACCTGAAAAAGGCTATGTTTTGTTTGAAACGGGATATGGCCCATCCGGTCTGCCGCATATCGGTACATTCGGGGAAGTCTGCCGCACAACAATGGTGATGCGCGCCTTTCAACGCCTGCAACCGGATATCCCGACCAAACTGATTTGTTTTTCTGATGATCTGGATGGCTTTCGCAAAGTGCCGACCAACGTGCCACAACAAGAGATGCTCGCGGAATATCTGGGCAAGCCCCTAACCCGCGTGCCCAACCCATTCGATAGCGAATATGAAAGCTTCGGCCATCATAATAACGCGCAATTACGCGCATTCTTGGATCAGTTCGGCTTTGATTACGACTTTATCAGTTCCACCGACGACTGCTACACCACAGGCAAGTTCGATGAAACACTCCTATTGATGCTGAAACATCATGAGGATATCAAAGGCGCTGTACTTCCGATATTGGGTGAAGAACGCGCGGCAACTTATTCACCTTTCTTACCTATTTCACCTTCTACGGGCAATGTATTGCAGGTTCCGATTTTGGAAACGAACGCGGAAAATGGCACGATCACGTATGAAGATGAAGACGGCACGCGCGTCACGCAGGAAGTCACAGGCGGTAAAGTCAAAGCACAATGGCGCGCCGATTGGGCGTTGCGCTGGCATGCACTTGATGTGGATTACGAGATGAGCGGGAAAGACCTGAAAAGCTCCGCCGATATCGCCAAAAACATCCTGAAGATTTTAGGCCGCCCTAATCCCGCAGGCTTCCATTACGAATTATTCCTTGATGAGAATGGGGAAAAGATTTCCAAATCCAAGGGAAATGGATTGAGCATGGAAGAATGGCTGACCTATGCCCCGCATGAAAGTCTTGCCTACTATATGTTTCAGCGCCCAACGAGCGCAAAAAAGCTCTACTTCGATATTATCCCCAAGGCTGTGGATGAATATATAACTTTTGTGGAAAAACTGCCCGAGCAAGAGCCTGCGAAACAACTCGACAACCCCGCTTGGTTTATTCATGACGGTAAAATTCCAAATTCGCAGCACTCACCGATTTCATTCGGGTTACTGTTGAACCTAGTGAACGCCGCCAATACGGATGATGCGGAGACGCTGTGGGGATTCATTAACCAATACGCACCTGAGGCCACGCCTGATAACGCGCCGTTCCTTGATCGTTTGGTGGGCTATGCCATTCAATATTACAAAGATTTCGTCCTGCCCGAAAAATCATACCGCGCCGCCGATGAGCGTGAGCAAAAAGCTCTGGCCGCACTTGCGGATAAGTTGGAGGCTCTGGATACAGGGTTAGAGGCGGAAGACTATATGACCGCCGTATTTGATGCCGGCAAGGAAAACGGATACGACAAGTCAGAGCTTCGTGATTGGTTTCAGGCACTTTATCAGGTGTTGCTCGGCCAAGATCAAGGCCCGCGTTTCGGCTCCTTCATCGCGCTCTACGGCCCGAAAGAAACGGTCAGCCTGATCCGCAATGCATTGGATGGTAAACTGGCAGCAGCTTAATCATTTTTTACATTCTTTTGACAATTACGGTGCAAAAAAATGGTTTAATGAATAATCATTTATTTATTGCCAAGTGGAGTTTAGGGCATGTCCAACAAGATAGAACCCAAAACCAGACTAGCTATTCTCATTATTCTATTACTTCTTTGTGGTGGTTGGTTTTTGAGTTTCTATATCAAAATACCTGCAACGGGCAAAGGAGTGGGTACTCACAACGCCAATACTGATACGCGATTAAAGGGTGTTACTTACACAGGCAAAAACGAAAATATGCCTACCGGTGCTGAAAACTCCGCTTTTTCTGATGATGAAATCAAAATAAACCCCAGACAATAACGCTAAATATAACGCTCCACACCATCTTTCAGTAACTCCACCAACTCCCCATCCATGAACTGATACTCATCAGGGATATCGAGGATGATGACCTCCGTCTGCCCTATGTCATGCGGAAATTGGCGCGATAAGATCTGCTTATGTTTCTTCTCCATCACAAAAATCATATCCGCCCACGCAATGTCCTTGAGCGAAACGCTGCGCTTCGCCTTCGTACTCGTCCCCGCAGAACGCACATTTATACGTGAACCACGCCTGTAAACCGCCTCTGCCGTGGGGCTACGCCATTGATTTTTACTACAAATAAACAAAAAGTTCATCGCATCAATATCCATATAAAACAATACCTTAACCACAAAAACCTAACCTAAAGGTAGTTTTCCATAAAAATTAGATAAAATTTTAAGTAATTTTTAAGCATCAACCCTATACCATAGTATTGTATAGGCACTATGCCTAAGTTTGTGTGGGGGCACACAAATCACAAATTTTTTAAACAGTAAGAGTCACTAAGATGATTAGTATAGAACATGCACGGCCAACAGTAAAAACGCTTTTGAGCCACATTGAGGCCTTTGAGTCCTTTTGCATGGGTGAGCAGAAATTCTCCCCTGCCAAGTTCCGTGAGCTTAACGAAGAATTGAGCGTTGGTGCAGTTCTGATGATTGGTAAATATCGTTTTCAAAATGCGCCGGAAGGCAAGCACCTTTACTGGCGCGGTCTTGACGATAAAGAATATGATCTCGGCCTTGTGAATGATGCAAAAATCATGCGTGACTATCCCGGCTTTCATGCCAAACGCTCTCTCTCACTCGGTAATAATCAGGTGAAAGAAACAAAGGTCATAGACGCTCCAAACGGCAACGGTAATCTTTCGATGGTGATCTTAGAAGACGGCACAACGGGCATAGCACCGAATTACCGCATGGCCTTGCGTAATGCCGCGATGAAAAAGCATTTAACGCAAAAATTCAACTTCCTCTCTCTTGCCTATATCTGGAAAAAGGTGTTGGGCCACGCTTAAAAGCGTCACTTAATCACTGACAATCTTTGAAAAATCAAAGCCCTGACGCGGAATGCCAAATTTATCCGCGCCATATTTGTCGCCCTTATTCAGGGGCGCGCCCTCTTCCCATTGTGTGACGATATCACCCAAATCAGGACGCGGCCTGTCATCCGGCGTTTCATTTGCCGTACCGATATGAATGAACCCCGCGATTGTATCACGCTCATCAAGCCCCAGATAACTGCAAAAACGATCATCATACGCATACCATTCAGACAACCATTGCGCCCCGTATCCACTGGCATTGGCGGCCATGACCATGTTCATACACACCGCGCCCGATGATAATACCTGCTCCCACATTGGCGGTTTGCCCTTACGAATACGTGAAACCACGCCAACGACCAAAGGCGCACGGGTAAAACGCGTTTCCTCTATCTCGATATGCGCGGGCGATGCGTCGGGTGTATCCTCGAGGAAAATATTTTTTATCTTTTGCCCGATCTGCACGCGCTTTTCTCCCGCAAATATCAGGAAATACCACGGCGATAATTTTCCATGGTCAGGCACACGTGCCGCCGCACTTAAAATGCGGTTCAATTCATCCGATGATGGGGCAGGCTCTTGCAGTAATTGCGCCATAACACTGCGGCGGGACGTCAAATATTCCAGTGTTTCATCCGACTTGACTGCTGACATAATTTTCATAGCTCTACCCTTGTTTAATTCTAGTGATGCGTTATCTTGCCCCGACAAAGGACACAAAAAATCAGGAGCTCAGTCTAACCATGGCCGCCACAGAAGAAAAGATGGAAATTATTCAACCACCCGCACTTCTTGATGTGAAAGATGTCCCGATAGAGCAGGAAATCACAACCTTCTGGAGCGAGGTCATCACCGTTTGGCATAACGGCTTTATGGGCGTTGATATCGGCAAGATTGTGATTGCCATTGGTATCTTCGCGGTGTTTTTATTCCTGCGTGGTATCCTCAGTAAGTATATCCTGCACACGATCAGCCTTTGGACAAAGCATTCCGATACGGACATTGATGACAAAATCGTCACGGCGTTGATGCCGCCTATCCGCTTTATTCCCATCATCATGGGTGTATTTTTCGCCGCACAAGCGCTGCATCTTGATGGGATGCTGGCGGAGCTTGTGTCACGCATTGTGCGCTCCATGATTGCCTATACGATTTTCTGGGCGCTTTATCGCGCGCTTGATCCGCTTCAACGCGTTTCGCGAAAGCTCGACAAAGTCCTGACCAAAACTATGATGGAATGGATTTTCAAGTTCCTCAAAGTCGTCGTTATATTTATTGGTGCTGCGGTTATCTTAGAACTTTGGGGCATTGCCATTGGGCCGCTTCTGGCTGGTTTGGGTCTGTTCGGTGCGGCCGTGGCCTTGGGCGCGCAGGATTTGTTCAAAAACCTGATTGGCGGCATTACGGTGATTGCCGAAAAACGCTTTCACCCCGGTGACTGGATTAAGGTTGATGGCGTTGTCGAAGGCACGGTTGAGGATATCGGTTTTCGCTCCACGCTTGTACGCCGTTTCGACAAAGCGCCCGTTTACGTGCCGAACTCTGATCTCTCCGATGCGGTCATCACCAATTTCAGCCGCATGACAAACCGCCGTATTTACTGGAAAATCGGTGTGACTTACAACACCACAAAAGAACAGTTACAGATCGTACGTGATGAGATCGCCAATTATCTGGCCACCAATGATGATTTCGAAAAACCACCAAAGGTTTCGACATTCGTAAGGCTAGACAGCTTCAACGCCTCTTCCATTGATTTCATGATCTATTGTTTCACCAAGACCACCAACTGGGGTGAATGGCTAGAGATCAAAGAAGAATTTGCACTCGCGATTAAAGAGATTGTCGAAGAAAAAGCGGGCACAGGGTTCGCCTTCCCGTCACAGTCTATCTATATCGAAAGCATCGCCGACGCACCGGAAGTTTTCACTCCGCCTGCGAACGATGAAGGCAAAGCCAAGAAGACCGCCAAAAAATAAGCGCCCAATCATGAGCGCTTGTTTCGTTGTCTAACCTAACCGTTATCGGTTACGGGCCTTCCGGCGTTTCATATTGCACTTCATCAATCTCTGATGAGAAACTCGCGCCGGCTTCAATTTCTGCCTTCACGGCATCTGCTGCCTCTTCACTGATCTCAACGAAACCACCATTACCTGTTGGGATACGCCCCTGATCAAGCATCATCAACATCATTTCGCGTTCAGAATCAAAACTATCATTACCCATAATTATATCTCCTCATAAATTTTGTTCATTGCCTGAATAATATAAGGGCTTCATATTCCTCTTGTCCAATAAAACATGCTATGCACAAAGACATGAGTGCAGACCCCGCGATTCTTATGCCAGAGCATATAGCCTTGCCCGATGTTCCGGCGATTTTCGTCAATGCGGAAGAATGTGCGCTGCTGACCACGGATGGAGAGCTCCAGACACTCCCCCATGCCGAGGCTATTCCCCTTATTCGCAATACCGCCGTAATGGTATGCCATGCGCCCTACACGAAGACGCGGTTAGGGTTTGAAGAATTTTTTACCTTCGATGTGTTGGAACTTTTCGCCTTTGTGCATCCGACGCGGTTTTGTGTGCCGACACCTGTCGGGCTGTGCCGCGCGCTTGGCTGTACTGTGCCCACTGACTTCGAAGATTACACCTTCGCCCTGATGGATATTGCCCGCGCTCTGCTGAGTGATTTACAAAAGGACGTGCTGTCCGATAAGGCTGATCCCGTAAAGATTGCGGGCGTGATGGGCTTAAAGGGCAAAGGCTGGCCTTGGACGCAATATATATTCTCCGCGCTCGGACAGGAATATAACCCCGAGATGGATATATCATCCCGCGCGGCCTTGAATGTGTGGAAGCATTTGCCAGAATGGGCAGAGGACGCGCCGGAACCGCCCAGCGCCCATGACAGCGTCAGCGAAGAAGAGGCACTGGCAAAATTGGAAGAACTACTGAGCGTTGGTGATAAACCCGCCGAAATCAGGCCGCAGCAAAAATCATACACCAATGCGGTGCGCCACATGTTCGACCCGACCCGTGAAGACGAAAACCCGCATATTGTGCTGGCAGAGGCCGGAACGGGTGTTGGAAAAACGCTCGGCTATCTTGCCCCCGCAAGCGTCTGGGCAGAGAAGAACGAAGGCAGCGTCTGGATTTCCACCTACACCAAGAACCTACAACGCCAAATCGACAGCGAGCTTGATCGCCTTTACCCGCACCCTGTGGTGAAAGACGCCTATGTGTCGGTGCGTAAAGGGCGTGAAAATTACCTGTGCTTGCTGAACCTAGAAGATGCGGCGGCAGGTGCGGCAACGTCATATAACGCGCGCCATGTGGTGGCCTCAGGCATTATGGCGCGGTGGGTTGCCGCCACCAAGGATGGTGACCTCAGCGGCGCAGACTTCCCCGGATGGCTCTCAGGCTTGCTTGGTTTTGCCAACACCTATGGCTTAGCCGATCGACGCGGGGAATGCATTTACTCCGCCTGTGATCACTATAACCGATGCTTCATTGAGAAATCAGTGCGTAAGGCCAAACGATCGCGCCTTGTGATTGCCAATCACGCGCTCGTGATGATCCAATCCGCGATGTCCTCCTCCAGTGACGGTATGCCCACGCGCTATATCTTTGATGAAGGCCACCATTTGTTCAGCGCCGCTGACAGCGCCTTTTCCGCGCACCTCACCGCCCGTGAAACTGCGGATTTGCGGCGGTGGATACTGGGCAATGAAGGCGGTAAAAAGGGACGTGCGCGCGGCCTGAAA
This sequence comes from uncultured Alphaproteobacteria bacterium, assembly GCA_964015995.1. GTDB lineage: Bacteria > Pseudomonadota > Alphaproteobacteria > Micavibrionales > Micavibrionaceae > UBA1672. The sequence goes on along the minus strand of CAXHFH010000039.1, from coordinate 10,486 downwards.
CGCCGTATTGAAGATTTGGTCGAAGGCGATGAAGCGGCTATTCGTATGCTTGAGGATATCCTGCATCACGCAAGTGCCCTGTGCGCGCAAGGGTGGAGCCGTAGGTTCAAGGACAAAGCCCCCGCAGGGCCAACGGAAACCTTCCTGATGGAGGTTTACCGCATCGTCTACGCCCGCGCAGACGGTGTGCATGGCCCCTATTCGATTGAAACGCCGCTTTTCCCGCTTGATGCGGATATCGTTGCGTCTTGTACAACGCTCAAAAAAGCGCTCTCCAATTTACTGAAACCGATGGATGCGCTGTCCAAATTGCTGCATGAGAAATTGGTGAATGATCAGGGCGAAATGGATAGCGACACCCGCAAGCGTCTGGATGCGCTCGCCACATCATTAGATCGGCGCGGCGGTATGACGCTCAAAAGTTGGATCGCGATGTTAGAAACCATGGAAGAGTCCGAGAATGTCGAAGGCTTCATTGACTGGATGGAGGTGGAGCGCGTGGACGGGAAATCTATTGATGTCGGGGTGTATCGCCATTATGTCGATCCGATGAAACCCTTCGCCACCAGTATCCGCCCGCACTTGCATGGCATGACGGTGACTTCTGCCACGTTGCAGGATGGCACAGACGATGCAGAGCAAAACTGGCAGGCCGCGCTGGAACGCACAGGCGCGCATTACCTCAGTAAAGAACCCGTCCTGAACAGTTTCACATCCCCCTTTGATTATGCGAACAACACCAAGGTTTTGATCATTAATGACGTGAATAAGAATGATCTGGGGCAAGTGGCATCGGCGTATCAGGCATTATTCACGGCCAGTGGCGGCGGTGCGCTCGGTTTGTTTACCGCCATTCAACGATTGCGCGCAGTGCATGAAAAAATCCTGATCCCGCTCGAGAAATCCGGCATCCCCCTCTACGGACAGCATATAGACCAGATTGATACAGGCACGTTGATTGATATTTTCCGCGATGATGAACATGCGTGCCTGCTTGGCACGGATGCGGTGCGTGATGGCGTGGATGTGCCCGGTGAATCGCTGCGCCTTCTTGTGTTTGATCGTGTGCCGTGGCCGCGCCCGACCTTGCTCCATAAGGCGCGCAGGAATGCCTTTGGCAAACGGCGTTATGATGAAATGATCACGCGTTTAAAATTGAAACAAGCCTTCGGGCGATTGGTACGCCGCGCCGATGATAAGGGTATCTTCGTGATGATGGATTCGATGTTGCCCTCCCGCCTGCATGGGGCATTCCCCGAAGGCACGGAAATCATCAAATGCGGATTAAAAGACGCCGTTGATAAGGTTAAAACTTTTCGGTAAGTCTGAAATTCACACATTCCCTAAATAAAGAATATTGCTATTAATAGTGCGGGATATAGAAGGCTGCAAAACAGTTTCAAATAATTTCAAATGATACGCTCCGTTAGAAGGAGTGCGTAAAAAATTATCGACAAAGAATTTGTCCCATTCTGCAAATGTCCCTTTTAACCTTTCATCATCTTCCTTTAGATTTTCAGAAGAAAAGAAGCAATACTCAAAGTCAAAATCAAATCCAAAACAATAACTTAGAGACTCATCAAAAAGGAAGAATGCAATGTCTTCATTTGTACCTGCAATTTTAGCAAATATTTCATACTTAAATTGATCTATCTCTGCAAAAAAACAACTCGAAGGGTTTGCTGAGGCAATGTATTTCTTATTTGAAGGTGTGCCCTCAATTAAAGGGGTCAGAATGTCCTTAATCGAATGTCCCTTAAAGTGCTTTTCATCATGATAGTCAGGCGAAAAAGGAATAAGAACACTATTCCAATCTAACCTAGGGGCAGCTACAGCCAAAGTCTTACCCCAAGAAAAACGAGACAAAATAGGAGGGAATTCTTTGTAAGGAATAGTCTTAGGGGACTCATGCAGAATAATTCCCTCGTCGCGTATATAATCCCAACTTTCATCCCACAGACTGGGTTTGAAAGCATCTTCATTAAAAAAAGATTTGTTAGTTATCTTCATTCTTGAGCCTTACACAAAGTATTTAAGGCAGTGTCGCAAACACGTCTGAACTTTTCAATCCATGCTAAACAGACGCCGTATCAATCGTTGCCGGGATGACCAAGAAATGACATATCCAGCTTGGGCAAGCTTTCCGAAAGATAATCATGAATCCATTCATGATTATGCGAGATATTATCGCGGGTAAGGTCAGAATTTTGTAACAACACATCCACCTCTTCAAGCCCGAAAAGAAGTGTTTGCACATCCTCATCCATTGCGTCTTGAGAAATCGCCTTTTGTGCGGTGACATACAGGCTCATCACATCTTGTTGAACCTGATCCCTGAATACGCCCTGCAATTTCGTTGTTGAGCTTTCATCAAAAAAGCCGACATAGTCACTTTTAAGTTTGTCTAGCTTTTGTCTGAATTCATTCATCAGAAAATCGATATGTTCCGGCATGTTATTCTCCTACTCAATCTTACTTAGTGTAACTCTATCGCGTTAATACCATTCTCTATACGCCTGCGCATTATGTTTTCTTGATCTTCATCAAGGGTCAGCTTACATTCCGGCATATCCCTTACAGAATCCATCATAAAAAGCGCCGTGCGTAAATCATCGGAACCATATTCCCCGCTATCAAGCATGCGTTGTACGGATTCGAAAAAATCGGCGGCGCGTTTAAACTCACCCCCCATATCCTGATTCGTCAACGCCTGATACGCGGCGAACACATCTTCATGTCTGTCTTCAAATTCCGCAAGAATTTCGCTCATTTTGGGTCCCGTCTTATTATTCTTTGGCCAATGTGGATAAAAGCCACAGCAAAGTTTGTTGTTTTATTGCGATAATCTATATACTTTCATTACTTTATTAACATTTTTTTATGTAGCAAGACCAGATTTTTTACTTATGAAAAAACCTTTTGTGCATGACATCACCGGCATTGATATCGTCCAGGCTTTTCTGGCGATAAAGCACATGCCATACAGCCTGTTTCTGGACAGCGCGGATCGCAAGCACCCGAGCAGCCGATACAGCTTTGTCATGTGCCAACCGATTGAAACAATCGAGGCCAAAGACGGCAAAGTCACCGTCACAAATTGGGAACAACGCCTGTCATTCGAGGGGCAGCCTTTCGCCGTGTTGCAATCACGCATAAAATCGTGGGTGGAAGGCGCAACGAGCATCCCCAACATGCCCCCCTTCCAAGGCGGCGCGGCGGGGTTATTCGGGTATGATTTAGGGCGGTATCTGGAAGACTTACCGAACAGCGCGGATAGCGAAAATAACGTGCCCGATATGGCGGTGGGGATTTACGATCAGGTTCTCGCGCATGATTATTTGATGAAGAAAACCTATATCTTCACCCATGCCCGTAACCAAAACGAAGCGGATAAAAAGCAAGCGCATTTCATCGACCTTCTATCCCGTGATGTTGACGCCCCACCATACGAAGCGCATGACATCGCATGGACATCGAATTTCAAGGAAGATACCTACAACAAAACCGTGCAACAGGTGATTGATTATATCTATGATGGCGATATCTTTCAGGCCAACCTATCCCAACGGTTTGAAGCGGACATCCCTGAAGGCCTCGACCCGTTCATTCATTACATGCACATGCGCGACATTAACCCCGCCCCCTTTGCGACCTATATGAATATTGGTGACGTCAAAATATCATCCGCCTCACCGGAGCGTTTTGTGACCGTCAAAGATCAAAAGGCCGAAACCTGCCCCATCAAGGGCACACGCCCGCGCGTGGATGATGTCATCAAAGATCGTAATTACCGCAATGACTTGATGCATAACGAAAAAGACATGGCCGAAAACACCATGATCGTTGATTTACTGCGCAATGATTTATCAAAGGTCTGTATTCCCGACACCATCGAGGTTGTTGATCTGTGTAAACTCGAGAGCTTTGCCCGCGTGCATCATCTGGTTTCCAACATTCGCGCGACATTGGCACAAGATAAAACCGCCGTTGATTTACTACGTGGTTGTTTCCCCGGAGGATCCATCACAGGCGCGCCGAAAATCAGAGCTATGGAGATCATCGAAGAATTGGAAGGCGTGCGCCGCGGGGCTTATTGTGGCTCTATGGGGTATATTGGTTTTGATGGTAATATGGATACCAACATCCTGATCCGCACCTTGGTTTATGACGGTGATCGCGTATCCCTGCAAGTGGGTGGCGGCATCGTCGCGGATTCCGATCCTGCCGCAGAATATCAGGAAACTTTGGATAAAGCCGCCGCGACATTTGAGTCCTTCAAAACGGCGGGGAAAACCGATGATGAACCCATCCTATCCAAGGCTGGGTAAGGGTGTCATATTAGTTGACACTTATTTGACACTGCGCCGCGAATTCCCTTACTATCCCGTAGTTATAAACGGGTGATATAAAACAATAATGATCAAGATTTTTCGAGACATGGCGACGCGCTTTAACGATCATCGTCGTATAGAGCGATTAACCCAAACATCCTTGATGGAACCTGCCGGTGTTATGGGCGATGGGGAAAGCGATGCATCAAAAATTCTGTTTGGTGCCATGGACACCGTCGAACGCATTTTAAAGGAACGCGCACAGCTTGACCGTGAGGGACGCGCCGATGAGCCCCTGGTTGTTGTCATTGGTGAAAATCACGACTTCCCCAGTCACCACCTGCATAATCTTTTGGTTTTAAAGGCCTTAAACGACAGTGATGAGACAACCGTTGTCGGTATGGAGCAACGACGCAGTAATGTCCGGAACTGGCTCAAACATGGCAAAGGGTATAACGAAAATGACCATGCCTTACACGCAACATTCGATAGCGTTGATGCCGATGGACGCATGAGCCTGTCAGACCAATTGTTGCATGGGAAAGTTGAAAACGCCCCCTACAGCCAAAAAGTATTACAAAGCCAAATACTGGAAATGGGCATCCCCGTTCGCTTTACCGATGCGGCCTTTCAATACAAACCAACCGATGACGGGCATGTTGAAGTGCCTATCCTTGATGGTAACGCCCCCAAAACCGCGCAGAGTATTACCGATTGTTGGGTTGAACGCGGCAAAGAATTTGATGCCTTTTCACCTGATGGGATCTGGATAAGAAACCATCATGCCGCGGCACAAATCAAAGAATTTGCCGCCGAACAGAGTGCGCGTATTGTTATACAAATGTCCGGAAATGCCCATGTTCTGGGGCAAACACACTCATCCAATGAAAAGCACCTGCCCGGTCATGACAGTTTGGCGCGCAACGTAAAGGATCTGGGTTTGCCTGTGCTTGCCGTATCTATACATAATTCATCCTTCAGGCAAACAGAGCTTCCCAAAGATCATAAGCTAGACCCGCAGCGCGAAATGATGTCTGTGAGGGAACTGCCGTCGTTTAAATATCAGGCAAAATCAACATCCTTTGATGACATTTTTGAATCGCCTGAACAACGCAGGGTCGATGAAGATTTGGCCGATATCGGTTTTGCTCATGCCACCATAACCCAAGATAGTCCGCAATGGGACAACGCGGCGAAAGGGTTGAAACAATTGCTTAAAGATTTCGACAAAACCTATCAGGCCAACCTTACCGATCATGCCACTAAATTCTGGGTTGGTGTTGGTGATTTAGAAGACGATCAGCCGGACGCGCTTGATGGCCAAGATTTCGAATAAATATGAGCGCGACCATGCACTTTCATACTTCCATTTCCTTCCCATACTTCTATAGTCTGCTGCGTTATGATTTTGATCATTGATAATTACGATTCTTTTGTTTACACACTCGCCGGCTATGTCGAGCGATTGCAGGTGGATGCCATCGTAAAACGTAACGACAAAATCACGCTGGAGGAAATAGAAGACCTAACCCCCGCAGCGATTATCTTATCTCCCGGCCCCTGCACCCCGAAGGACGCAGGCATTTGTATTGATTTGATCAAAAAATTCGGCAGCCACATCCCAATTTTAGGTGTGTGTTTAGGCCACCAAGCCATTGGCGAGGCTTATGGCGGAAAAACGGTGCGCGCTCGCAAACCTGTTCATGGCAAGGTAAGCGATATAGAACATGACGGATCGGCCTTGTTTCATAACATCCCGCAATCCATCACGGCGGGGCGTTATCATTCCTTGGTCACAGATCTAAGTGGGTGCGATGTTCTGAAAATCACAGCGCTCTCTACGCAAGATGAAATAATGGCCATTGAACATTTACACCATCCGGTTTTCGGCGTTCAGTTTCATCCTGAATCAACATTGACACCGCATGGTCTGGATATCATCAATAATTTTATGAACATCGCGCGCGATTGGCACACACAACGTAAAACAGCATAATAAGATATTGAATTATCACTATAAAAATGAATACTCTGTAAAGGTATAAAACGGGTACTAAATATTATGAACACAATCGAAAAATTTACAGTTTATCTTGGCTCTTCAGGACGTTGCCGCCAGATATTCAAAGACACAGCCACACGCATGGGTACGATGATCGGTGAGCAAGGCAAAACACTGGTTTATGGCGGTATGGATGCGGGGCTTATGGGTATTGTTGCCAATAACGCCCTTGATGCGGGTGCACCTGTCACGGGCATTATCCCGAAAAGCCTGAAAGACAGTGAGCGTATTCACCCGGGCCTTTCACAAACCATCCTTGTCCCCGATCTGTGGGAGCGCAAATTAAAGATGTTTAAGCGCGCCGATGTCATTATCGGACTGGCAGGCGGCTTTGGAACGATAGACGAGGTTCTGGAGGCGCTATACTGGGCACATCTAGGTTCTCACACCAAGCCGATCATTCTGGTCAACACAGACGGCTATTGGGACGATTTCATCACTTACATTGAAGGCCTGCCCGATTTATCACGCAATCACCTGATTATTGCAAGCGACGTGGATGACGTGTTTGCCAAGCTTGAAAACTGGCAAGCCCCCTTATTGAAGGGCCACCCCGAAGCCCTGCCCCATTTCGAAGACGAAATTTTAAGGGACACGGATGAGGCCATCATTTTTGATACCCCCACCGTCAGAAGCGGCTATATCCTTGCCACGGCGCTGGGATTAAAACAACTGGGCAAGCATAACCGCCATATCGGAATTTTGAATAAAGACGGGCAGTTTGATGCCTTGCTACGCTGGATTGAGCTTGCGCAAAAAGAAAAGTTTATCACCGATCATTGCACTGATTTATTCAGTGTCGATAACGACATTGATGCGCTTAATGCAAAACTTGACGCTCAAAAAAAAATCAAGATAAACTTGCATCAAGATAAATGGGGGCCAAGCGAAACACCGACCCATATAGAAATGCGCGAAACGGAATAATATCATGGCCCTGTCAGAAGAATTCGAAGCCAAAGCCGAAGGTGTTGTTCATCAGCTCCATACGTTGGTTGATGATAATCTACCGTGGCGCGCCGATCTGCAGACGGCACTTTCAAGTATTCAATTCACACCTGAACAAGAACAAGCCATCCGTGACAAGGCCACGCCAACCACATTTCAGGATATGGGCGGCGGCGAAGCTATGAATGATTTTTCAACACGCATTACCCATGCCTTCAGGGATTCCATTGCCAACACAACAATGCTGTTGGAAATGGTCACAATGTCAGGGGATGAAGAACAAACGCTTAACACGCTGACGCAAATAAAACTGAACATTCAAGATCTGGGGCATAATTACCCGTTAATGCTCGGTGAAAACTTACCCGAAAGTGTGCAACAGGTTCTTGATACGTATGAGGCTGATATCCTGCCGCAAATTGACGGTATGATTGATGAATTGGCGCAATCAACCGGCATTGCTCCGAACAACATCCCATATAACAGCAGTTATCAACACATCACGGCTTTACCAGAAGATCTGTTCACAAACACTGCGACACACGGGTAATTTAAATTTCGTAAATCGGGCCGGCGTCTTTTTGTATACGCTTCAATTCACCGATATATTTTGCCGTTTCAGTGGTGATCATCTTTTGGAAAATTTGTGTGAACTGCTCTTGGTTAGGCCCTTCGACTTGGCCTTCAACACCCAAATAATCAGACATTTCAAGACGCGCAACCGAAAGCGCTAACTGGTCATAATTATCTTCAATCAATTTATTGATACGCGTTTCAAGAACATCATCTTTAATCATGCTTTTGACATCACCAATGACATTGTCATTAACCTCAAGAACGATATCTTTCCATTCCTGCGCAGCCTTTTGAATCATGTCGAGCGGATAGAGTGCATAAACATCATCCATGCGTTCAGACGCAATGGTCACCATCAAATTTCTGAACTTATCGGGGCTTTCAGCATCAAACGGATTGGCAACAATATCATTGGCTAAACCATGAAGTTCCGCGTTTTGATCGCTGCAATCGAAAAACATCGAAAGTTTTTCTTCGCGCTCTTCTTTATACATTTGAATACGTTGGGAAATTGTTGTTTCCGCTTCGGGATTATCTTCATCCACCACCCCTGCGAAACTATCCCCCGCCGCGATTTTCTCATACACATCACGATTAACCAGAGTTTCCACCAAATCGCTGTGGCATCCTTCATCTGTTAGGGATAACGTGTCCGGATCCGCCCTTAAGAAAAATGTTGCCTCCGTTGCTTCTGATGGCATATCGGCGCCCTCAGGGCGCGTATCTGCGTTAGACGCACAGCCAGAGAGCGTCAACCATAACGCCGTCATTGTGCTTAAACCGAATGCTGTTGCTTTATTCATGATATCCCGCCTGTATTTTTTTTATTTGTTTTTTCTGGCTATTAGAAAACCAGATTTCAATAATTATGTCAAGAAACGACAGCCCCTATGGACTACGCCATGTGATGGCTTTACGCCCTTCGTCACGGGCGCATTCAGCCAGTTCCTGTAGGGAATATTCACCCCTTTTTTCAATGGCCTTACACAACATGGGTACATTAACCCCGCCAATGACTTCAACATCCAGCGTATTGAGTAAAGAAAGCATAAGATATCCGGCCGGTGCATTCATGCTATCGGTGAAGACAAGAACGCCCTGCCCGCTATCAACGGTATCTATTGCAGTCATGATGGCTTGTCTTTGTTTATCCGCATCTTCATCGGGATGAAGCGGAACAGCAATGATTTTCTCCTGTGCGCCGATAATACCCTGCATGGCGATTAATACCGCCTCGGGGAAAACATCAAATCCGACAACAACAAGACCAATCATAGCATTACCTTAAGGGGGGTTATGGAACAGAGCTTAATGGACGCTTGGGGCTTCCAATTCATTTTTAAGCGTTTGGATATGTTCTATTTGCTCAGCTGTGAGCGGATCTGTCAATAAGTCAGCTGCTTCTATTGCACCACTACGTAAATCAGAAACCCGCCTTGGATCATCAGACGCTGAAACAGTTTCAACATTATAAATCGGATCAGCGTAGGTTACGCCGAACTTCGCACCTGCAGGCGCATTTTTCTTCTCAATCGCAACTAACTCTGCAAATAATTCAGGGTTATCATGCTCCAGTTGCTCTCGATAAACCTCAGCCAAAGCCACAAGTCTTTGAATACCCGGATCAGGCTCGAACCCGCCCAATTCACAACATTTCACATGATCACGCCAATACGCCATGCCCGTATTACGCGGGCTTGCCCCCGGAACACCTTTTGATGTCGCGATTATGGCTGCTTTTTCTTCTATCGTCAGGCCGCCTTCTTCACCATCGCGCCCCAAATATAACGGATTGGATTGGTCTGCCGCGCAGATTAACCCTTTCACCGTGCCGTTTCGGCGCGTTTCAACATCAACCACCTTATATTCATAAATCGGGTTTAAGGATGTCTCGCGTAGTGCAAAATCTTTGATGTTTTTAAGGACACGATCGGCAAAGTTCCCATCCCCATCGCCGGCATTAATCTCCTGTATCACTCCGGGCAAACCGCCTTTGCCGTCTTCCGTGGGCAATGCGCCCATTGTAACACCCAGATTTTCTGGCGTTCCGCGATAATGACGATCTTTACAAAATGCGCCCTTTTCCCAGCCTTTGGCCACGCCGCCATATTCAACGTCGTTCTCTGAAGATGGATCACCAATGAGAGAGCCATAGCCAAATTGGCGAAAGCCGCCTGTCATTTCGATATCTTCAATCAAGGCAGCGCGATCATCATCCGCCATGTGCAAATAACGTGACAGCGCACCATCAATTTCTGCGCGCTCTTCTTCAGTTAATTCAAAAGGTTTTTTGGAGGCCTCTGCAAACTCACCGTCACTTAATGACATATCACCCATATTCATTCTTATTTCATTGTCACGAAGTTTAATGGAATACGTAAATATAGTCAAAAAGGAAAAAAGCCACGCACAAGCGCAGCTTTATAAACTAGATTAAGAGTTTTCTTTAAATGCCAACAACAGCAGAGATTTTTGCCTTCGTGATGGCAATTTTTTCTTGAATACGTTCCTTGTCGAGCTTTTCTTCTGCCATGCCCAGATCTTCACCAAGGTCAGTAACTGTCTCTTA
>CAXHFH010000038.1:0-19750 GCA_964015995.1 uncultured Alphaproteobacteria bacterium | reverse complement strand
ACTCAGACGTCTCGTGGGCTCGGAGATGTGTATAAGAGACAGTTCCTATTGTAATACAGTCCCAACACCATCTGGCGGAACACATGAAAGTGGTTTACGGAATGCGTTGTCCAAAGGTTTACGCGCTTATGGTGACATGACAGGCCAGAAAAAAACCTCAATGATAACCGCAGATGACATTATGTCTGGTGCGGCTATTTTGCTATCAGTGTTTATTCGTGACCCGCAATTTCAGGGGCAAACCAAAGAAAAATTGGTCAATAGCGATGTTTCCAAACTTGTTGATTCAGCGATAAAAGATCATTTTGATTTGTGGCTTTCTAAAGATCCTGCCTCAAGCACAGAGCTATTCAACGCCATTTTGGAAAAGGCAGAAGAACGCCAAAGACGTAAGGATGACCGGGCCACAGCGCGCAAAAGTGCAACGCGAAAATTACGCCTCCCCGGTAAACTTGCTGACTGTAGTCGTACTGACGCCAATGACACTGAACTTTTCATTGTCGAGGGTGACAGCGCGGGCGGATCAGCCAAGCAAGGACGTAATCGCGAAACACAGGCAATCTTACCTTTGCGCGGTAAAATTCTGAATGTCGTTAGTGCATCGAAGGATAAAATTCGTGCCAATCAAGAAATCCAAGATATGGTCTTGGCTCTTGGCTGTGGCTATGGCAAAGAATTTAATGTCGACAAATTGAGATACGAACGTGTCATCATCATGACAGATGCGGACGTCGATGGTGCGCACATTGCCGCCCTACTCGTGACATTTTTCTACACACAAATGAAAGAATTGATCGAACAAGGGCACCTCTATATCGCTCAACCACCGCTCTACAGATTAGTCAGCGGTACATTAAGCGCATACGCACGCGATGATGAGCATAAAGACGAATTAATGGCGAGCACATTCAAAAATAAATCCAAGGTTGATGTCAGCCGATTTAAAGGTTTGGGCGAAATGCCGGCATCTCAATTGAAAGAAACAACCATGAATCCGAAGTCACGCGTTTTATTACGTGTAACACTTCCTGATGCGATGGCTGCACTTGGGATTAACCCTGAGGAGATCACAGAAGAAGATGACATGCCCCCACAAGGCACACATGATATAGATGATTTGGTTAAACGGCTGATGGGGAAAGATGCCGACGCACGGTATCGCTTCATACAAGAAAATGCCCAGTTTGTTGAAGATATAGATGTCTGACGGCTAAAGATTATTCATGAAAAAAGTTACATTCATTTTTCTTGTTTTGTGCTCGATCGCTATCGCTAGCGGCACGGCCTATGCCTATTTCTTTTATATTCCCCAAAAAGTCGAAGAAACCGTCATCAATAGTTTTAACAGCCTTGGGTTTGAGCAATTAGCTTATGACTCAATACAGCATAAACGCGGCAAAATAATAATACATCATATTACCCTTGATAAAGGGCGCTTTAGTACGATTGAAAAAATCCAAATAGAATTCTCCTTACTCAAATTTTTAATTGATCCTCATTATGCGCAAAGCATCACAGTAGACGGTATGGGATTAACCGGTGATGTGTCGAACGATCTGGATATTCGCATTGCGGGATGGGATAACAGCAAAACCATTATCAATAATTTACAAAAATTTCCTGCGGGCACAATTATTTTTGAAAATGCATCCGTAGATTTATTAACCGAAAATATTGGCGGCATTAATATGAAGTATAATGCCCGTATGATGATGGATAAGTCTGGTGAAATTACATTTAAGGCTCGTGTAAACAGCACACAAAAAAAGCTTGTCTATAATGCCAAGGTAGATGGGAAAATAACACCAGACAGTAACATTGCGCTGAACGCGGACTTAGAAAATATATCCGTAAACATGCCCAATATATCCATACGCCGCGGCACCGGCAAGATGAACACGCAGTATGTATTAAATAGTGAGAAACCGTTTCTAAAAATATTCTCTGACCTGCAACTTGCTTCACTGCGATGGTACGGCATGCCTCTTAGTAATGTGAAGGTGAACGTAGAGCGCAGCCCGGATAATTACGAAATAGCCTTAGACGGCTCAACTTTCGGTACAAAGCCCATCAAATGGAAATCAACAATCAAGCCCGGTAACGAAATAACACAGTCTGAAACAACGATCACGCCAACAAATCTTGTCGATGTTTACAACTTTTTCAGCAGCAATAAAAAGCTATCACTGAAAGCTGACATCCCCGACATGGTTCTCAACCTTGATGCGCCTGCTATTTCAATTAACAATACCATCAACAATGAAACTGGAGGGACAGAAGGTACGCTTAAATTTTCTCTGTCGTCTCCCGATATTGATTTAATCGCTGATTACAATTCTGAAGAGGGCGCGAACAATATCCTCGGCACAATCAAATTAAATAAAACAGTCATTAAAACCAACCCGGATCATGACACAGAGGATAAAACACATTTTGATGTATCCGCCTTTGGTGAGTTCGCAATCAAAAATTACCATAGAAGTCCGGAAGCAGAGTGGTTTATTCATGTAGATATTCACGATGGTGATTTAGATTTCGAAGCCTTAACGATACCTGACATCGCAGGATCCGTGATGATTGGTGGCAGTAAGAAGACGTCAAACTCTAAATCACTGCCTTTCACACTGGCCTTAAAACCGTCCATTCGTCAAAAAGGGCTATTAGGCATCAATCTGGATAACAAAGACAAACCAATCCTTGATCATATTTTGTTTAAAATATATGACGGCCAAATAAGAACAGAAAACCCAATCGTGCGGGACGGCGTAATTCAAAAAAAGAATACGTTGATTGTTTCTGACATCAATATTGCACAACTGATAAAAGACGCAGGTTTTGCAGACGTTTCCGTCACAGGAACACTTGCCGGCAGAATTCCGTTTAATGCCAAGAACAATGAAATAAACGTCAATGGTGCTTTGTTACAAAGTCAAAATACAGGTGTTTTGACTTTGCCGGAAAATATGATCACAGGGCTCTTTCCGGGAGACAGCAAAAAAATGCACGACATTCGCGAAGCACTCACCAATTACCATTATGAATATTTCGAAATACGTTTTGATGGTGATATGGCAGACCGCGTTATGATGACCTTAAACGCCAGTGGCACCAATCCAGATTCAGGTAAAAAGGATCCCGTAGAGCTACACCTACAAATTGAAACGCAAATATCTTTACTCTTTGAGAATTTGCAGAAGAAATAATCCCGCCTTAGGGATAGTCACAATAATCATACGCGACTTTTACAAATGACTTATCACCCGCCGTCAGAGTAAACCTGTATTCTTTGTCTTCAATCACAACAGAATGATACAACGGTAAAACACCTTTTTTCTTTTGAACCTCCTGTCCCTTAACATCGAAAGTCAGATCAATCGGCTGTCCGGGGTCAAACCAAGCTTCTTTTTTACCTTGCGCATTCTTTGCGGGTTTGCCTGTACCGGTAATAACAACAAGGTTTTTCGGTAATGCCGCACTACTACTGGGCCCTTTATAAACAGGTGTTTTAACTATAAATCTTTTACTTTGCGGATTACTGCAATTTTGCGGCGGGCGAGCAGACAAAATTACAGACTCTAAACGCTTCACATCAACGCCTTCATCGATTTGTTGCCGAACAAGAGAAACAAAGTTTTTCATAGGACCATCGCCCAAAAGCTCATCGTAATTTGCACGAAGCTGCTCTAACCGAACCGTCGCTGTCTGTGCTTCAGCACGCATCTTGGTCATATCAGCCTGCACTAGATCGCGCTCTTCGCTTAAGACACGTTTTTCTTCCTTTAAAATATACATATCTTGCTGCGAACGCACACCACCTGCCCAAAACCCCATACCGAAGATAACGGCAAAAACAAATATAAAGGTCAGCATGCTCGTTATACGCCTCGCGGAACGCTGACGATATCGATCACTCGGGTTGTAAGAAGAAAAGCTCATAACAATTTTATTTTTTTAGGACAAACCAAAATAGTATTTAGCAATAAAAATATACGTAATCCAGATAACAAGGACAAGGGGCATACCTGCTTTAATAAAATCACGGAACTTATATTGCCCCGGCCCCATGACGAGTAAGTTCGTTTGATATCCAATCGGCGACGCAAAGGAACAGTTTGCACCAAAAACAACGGTAAGCGCAAAAATGAAGGATAAATCATATGGCAATTCCGACATGGCTTCCATATTACCCGCAATATTCAAGGCAATCGGCGTAAATAAAATCGCACAAGCATTGTTGGTTAAAATATTCGTTGTGATTGCCACGATAATAAATAGCAACGCAGCGATTAACAGCGGAGAATGCGCAAACGGAGCTGATAAAATAAGGCTGGCAATATAGTCAGCACCACCTGTGGCCTGCAAAGCCGTCCCCAGAGCCAACATGGAACCAACCAATAAGAATATTTTTCTATCAATCGCACGTGTTGCCTGCCTGATATTCAAACACCCAGTCCAGATCATCGCAACCGCGCCCGCAAACGCCGCGGCAGGAATCGACAAATACCCCAACGCAGCACCACCAATTGTCGCAATAAATATAGATATTGCGATCGGAGCCTTACCGGGAACCGGCAAATCTTTTTTAGAGCCTGACAGAACAATAAAATCAGGATTACGGCGCAAATTGTTAATACGGCTATGCTTACCCGCAACAAGTAAAACATCGCCCGCCTCAAGTCTAATCCGCCCCAGTCGTCTACGGACCACACGCGCACGCCTTTGAATGCCCAACACAATCACACCAAAGCGCTTGTGGAAACTAATGTGATCAATCGACATATCAACCATACGTGATGCAGGCGTAATCATGATTTTTGCAAGTACACGGGTTTCCGCTTGCTCTAACCCTGAGTCTTCCGATTCCTCATCTTCATCTTTACTGCCGCCATCAATAACCTCAGCCTCTTCATCAGAAAGTAAAAACCCGGGATACTTAGACAAGAGAGCCCCTAAGGCGCGCGATGGTGCGGCAACAATAAGAATATCACCACGATGGATGGCGTGCCCTGCAAAAGGCGGCAAAATTAGATGCCCGCCCCTTTGAATCAATTTTACATTCATGTCTTGCAAGGAAGGAAACTTACCGTCTACGGCTTTTTCACCAATCAGCTTACTATCTTCGGCAATATCAAGTTCGGCAACATACTCTGTTTCCGCACCAACAAGCTCTTCCTTAATGGATGCCCGATTAGGCAAAGTCCAAGGTAAAACCAATAAAACATAAACAAAACCAACGCCCGCAAGCATTGCCCCGGGAATGATAAAGTCAAAAAAGCCAAGAGGCTCATGCCCCAGTTCAACCATCGTGCTTGAGACAAGAAGGTTTGTTGATGAACCAACCAATGTTGTCATTCCGCCTAAAATTGCAACGAAACTGAGCGGCATCATAATCCGGCTCGCTGGTGTTTTAGCGGTATGAAGAAGTGATTGAATAATCGGGATTGCAATAATAACAAGCGGCGTATTATTCATGAACGCACTGAGAACCATCACAAAAATCAAAATCAAAACAACAGAAATCCACGCAAATCTGGGGCGTGTAAACACAAATTGGTTGGTTAGAAAACGCAAAGAATCCGTATGAATCATGCCCTGCCCCATAACCAGCAAGGCCAGAACCGCGATCAACGAAGGGTTTGAAAAACCGGAAAGAATGGTTTCAGGATCTAACAGGTTATTACTTTGATCATCCGTAATAGAAAATATCTGACCATATAGCAGCAGAACGGTCATTAAGATGACACTGGTGACCTCAAGCGGCACCTTTTCACGTACAAAGGCGAACACCGCCCCAGCCGTCAATAAAAGCATAAACCACATGTGGAATGCGGGATCGATAACAAAACCCAAGGTTATTTCCTTTTATTTATTTGCTAAATTCACGTAAGGGAGAAATCATACTATACATTAGGTTTAAGAAAAACCGTCAATGAGAAAGTTATTCTCCGCTACCGCCAAGTTGAACACCTGATGTTTCAAATTCGCCTAGGTTTTTAAAACCAATACGTAAGAATATTTCGGTACCACTGTCGCCTGATGCGTCATCAGTCAAGGTTCTCTCACCAATCAACGACCAAGATATACATTGACCGGAATAATCAACACCAAGGTTTGCCTGACGCAAGCCCGGATCATCGCCCAAGTCATGCCTTGCAGAACCATAAACACGCCAATTATCATTGATATAATAAGATGCCGCGTTGTTAATCTGTTCTCTTGTTTCGTCATCATTACTATCATCAATAGCTTTCGCGAAAAGATATGTGGATGAGAGTGTTAAATCGGCAACCTTTACATATGCATCAATCTCGTGGCGTTGCGGTGATAATTTGTCATTATCAAGCTGGAAACGATAATCTAACGTATAGTCTCCTTTATAGTTGGCCTTTACCTCACCAACAATGTCAGAGCTTTGGTCGCTCAAGCCCGATCCTACATCGAATGGGTTTTCATCTTCTTGAAAACGATAGCTTTGCCCGATAAACAAGTCACCATAACTGCCGTCATGCGAATATAAGCCTGTTCTCAGGCCATACGTCATGTGCGACTGGTCTTCTACACCATCAACGCCGGGGAAACGATCTGCCTCGAATAAACCGAGCGCGTCAATTTGCAAATCCTGACTGTCCTCGTTCGGAATATCGTCTGTGTCAATATCCGGTGAAAGCGTTACAGAAACCAACGGCTCAACAACCATCTGTGATTTTTCATACTGCTTTACCAACGGATAACTGGACGCCGCATTAATATAAGCAAACCCACGTGTCTCTGTAGAGTTCGACTCGATCGTATTATTAGTCTGCGCCCCCGTACGGTCATGAATATTATATAGACTGCCTTGCACGTTCGCGTCTAACGTAGAGACAAGTCCAAGATCAGAGATGAACTTACGCTGCCAGCCAAGCTCTGTATGAACTCTATTGACATCCTGGCCATTATTATCCCGCACCAATCCTAATAAGGAGGCATCCGCACTCCATCGACCGCCGATAAGCGGCACACTATCCGGTTCACCTATAAAACTGGCTTCAATCTCAGGCAATATATTGGGCTGATCTTCATCGCGAATTTCATCCACACGTACATCTTGAAACGCAAGTACGCGTCCGGCAGCATAATTACGCCCTGAGAAACGCTCAACATAGATTTCGTTATCAAGAACATCATCACTGTCATCATCAAAATCATACTGGCGCAAATACTGATCATCAGTGGTTACATCCACCTTCACACCGCTGCGCCATTTATTATTGATGTTCCACAAACCATCAACTCTTAAATTACCGCGCATCTCACGATCTTGTTTGAATTCTACGCCAGCTTCATCATCTGTACGCTCCGAGTATGTGAAGCTACCTTCTGCCGTTAAGGATGCATCTTGCCAACGCTGACGCCACTGTGCCGTTGCCAAGGGCGTTTCACGCGTTAAGAACATTAAACCTGCGGTAAAGTCTTTTTCAGGCGCTATATCCCAATAATAACGGTTTTCAATAAACGCACCCAAATCACTTTTATACCCTGCGCTCGGCGTTAAGAAACCACTCTTTCTTTTAACAGAGCCATCAGGATGGGAAAAATAAGGCAAATACCCAACGGGCACACCTTCGATTTCAAATCGTGCATTCCTATAGCTTACCCTTTTACCATCTTTGTCATGCTCCACTTCAGAGGCACGGATTTGCCACAAAGGCTCACCATTAGAATCCGTGCTACACACATCACACGGGGTATAACGTGCATCTTTCATGATAATTTTTTTGCCATCGACCTGTTGGCCGTTGGACGCCGTAAAGCGCGAACCATCCACCAAGAAGGTTTTAAGCCCCTCAACAAACCCATTCTTCAATGCGTTGTTAAATTCAAATTGTTCCGCGTAATGCTTATCGCCGTTCGCATCAATAAATTCGACATTCCCTGTTGCAACGACAATATCCTCCCCAAGGTTATAAACGATTTTGTCCGCCTTAACCGTTTTGCCATCCTGCTTCAGAACAACATCTCCGGACGCGGTGACGCTTTGACCACTTTTACTATGCACTAGACTGTCTGCCTGCAAATCAACCGGCGATTCAGACACGGCCATTGCACCACTACCCTGCGCAAAAGCGTTATTCGAATACCCGAAATAAGCATGCGGTAACACACACGCACTACCGAACAACAAATATACAAATGGTTTGAATTTCAGCATAAGAACTTTTTGGGTTGCCGCCAGAGAACCTGACCCCTGTAGTTTTGGGGTTTATTGCAATAAAGTCAAGAAATTAAGGTCTGGTAGACAGGTACATACTCACAAGTTAATTTTTAAAAAAGGCCGGAACTTCATCACCGAAGCCATTACTATTATTTGATTTTTCTTCTTTTGGCGCCTTGCTTTGTGCCTTAGGCTTAGATGTTTGTTTTTTATGATTAGGCTTAGAATCTGGCTTTGCTGGCTGCGTACGAGATGGCGCATCCTTCTGCTTACCATCATCCTGTGATTTCTGCCCGTCCACTTCGGCCACATCAACGGCCTTACCAATACGCTTCTCAACTGCTGCCAGTTGTTTATCATCATATTTCGTTACGAACATCCATGCGCGACCACTTTGCCCCGCACGCCCTGTACGGCCAATACGGTGAACATAATCATCTGGATTAACAGGAACATCATAATTAAAAACGTGAGACACATTATCAACGTCGATACCACGCCCAGCCACATCACTACACACAAGTAGCCTTATATTGCCGCCTTTAAACTTCTCTAACGTCTCCGTACGATGTGATTGCGCCATGTCCCCATGCAAGGCTTGCGCTTCAAACCCTTTATTCTTCAGCCACTTACTAACAGAATCAACATCACGCTTTCTGTTACAGAAAATAAATGCATTTTGAACCTTTTCAGATTCAATAAGCTTGGCCAGCACACCATTTTTACCCTTAGGGCTAACTTTCACCTGAAACTGCTCAACGGTTACCGCAGCAGACGCAGCGGGCGTTACAGCGACCTCTTTCGGGTTACTCAAAAACTGCTTCGTAAGATGCTTGATCTCCGGCGCCATCGTCGCGGAAAACAATAACGTTTGGCGCAAAGGCGGCAGAAGCGCGCATATCTTTTCAATATCAGGAATGAACCCCATATCAAGCATGCGGTCCGCTTCGTCGATCACAAGAATTTTAATATCAGTCAAAAGGATATTGCCGCGCTCAAATAAGTCAATCAAACGGCCGGGAGTCGCAATCAGAACATCCGCACCACGATCTAATATTTTAATTTGATCACCCATGGATGACCCACCGATCAGCAACGCCTTGGAAAGCTTACAATATTTACCATAGGTGTCGAAATTTTCTGCAATCTGCGCGGCCAATTCACGCGTGGGAGAAAGAATAAGGGAACGCGGCATACGTGCCTTTGCGCGCCCGCCTTCCAAAATCTCAATCATCGGCAGGGTAAAACCAGCCGTTTTACCTGTTCCTGTTTGCGCAAGACCAACGACATCACGTGCCATTAGAATATTCGGAATTGCCTTTTCCTGAATTGGTGTGGGCGTGTCGTAACCACACTCTTCAATAGCCTTTAAAATCGGCGCACTTAATCCCAAATCCTCAAATTTCATACAGATACAATCATTCTCTTTATTTTCTTTCGTGACTAGAGCTATTATAAAAACCAAAGAAAAGCAAACAAAAGTGAGTCTCATGTCCTTAAAAGTCGCCCTCCAGATGGATCCTGTTGAAGATCTTCTCTATCATAAAGACAACACATACGCGCTTGGGCTAGAGGCACAAAAGCGCGGCCATAGCCTATATTATTACACCCCATCCATGCTTCAGTTGGAGGATGGACAAGTCAGAGCCAGAGCGCACAGCGTAAAATTCAGCCGTGATGAGAATGCGCGCTATGTGCTTGGGGAAGAAGAAATCATAAACCTGAAAGATGATATTGATATCGTTCTAATGCGCCAAGATCCACCGTTCGATATGAGCTACATCACGGCCACACATATTCTGGAGCACCTCAAAGGCCATACACTTGTTTTGAACGATCCCGTAGAGGTTCGCAATGCGCCGGAAAAACTATTAGTTACGCATTTCGCAGATTTAGCACCCGCAACGTTGATTACCGCGGATAAAAAAGCATTGCTCGAATTCTATGAAAAATACGGCAATATTATTCTCAAACCGCTTTACAGTAAGGGCGGAGAACAAATATATCACATTGATGAAAATAGCTTCAACCTCAGCACCTTATTGGAAATGTTTGAGATGTTTTATAAAGAGCCTATTATCGCCCAGAAATACATCCCCGAAGCGCGCAAAGGTGATAAACGCATCATCCTGATTGACGGAGAGCCCGCAGGAGCTGTTTTACGTGTTCCTGCTAAAAACGAAACGCGAGCCAATACTTCTGCCGGCGCGGCACACCACAAAACAACATTAAATGACAGAGAGCTGGAAATATGCGCGCGCTTAAAGCCTATTTTACAAGAACGTGATTTGGTTTTTACAGGCATTGATGTCATAGGTGACTATTTGACGGAAATAAATGTTACATCTGCAGGCGGACTGACATTTATCAACGGGCTTGACGGAACAACATTAGAAGTCGACTTATGGGACGCCTTTGAAAGAAAATACAAAGAGAAGTTTGGATAATGAGTAAAAAAGAAAAAGAAGAAGGTTTAACCCTTACGCCAACATTCGATAAAGATGGCTTAATCCCATGTGTTACGACATGCTCGGAAACAGGTGATGTTTTAATGTTTGCCTTCATGAACGAAGAAGCATTATCAAAATCTATCGAAACCGGCGAAGCGCATTACTGGTCACGTAGCCGTCAATCACTGTGGCACAAAGGCGCAACCAGCGGCCATATACAAAAAATCGTAGAAATGCGCACGGATTGCGATCAGGATTGTATCTGGATAAAGGTTGAATCAAAGTCAGGAGCATGCCACACAGGCAGAAAATCGTGTTTTTACAGGCACGTACCAATCGCCCCTAAAGCTGACTCAGAAGTAAAAATGCACTTTATTGATGATGAAAAACTTTTTGATCCAAAAGATGTATATAAATAAACAAAATCAGTGATCGTGATGATGATCGTGGCCATCATGGTCGGCATGGCCGGATATTGCTGTTTGCGCGTTTTGCATTTGTGGAATATGCACGAACGTGTAAACCGTCACGTTAATTAAAAACAGAAACGTAGCGATTCTTAAAATACGGTCTGTTTTTTTCTTTTTCGGCTCACACGGCCCATGACCACAGCCAGTATCATGGCAATCTATGCGCTTACTGATAATTTGAAGGCTCCACCCCAACGCCAAAATCACTGCAGATGTGATAATAATAGGAACCTCCCAATCATGGATCATGTCGTGCGCACTGCTCAAACCAAGAGGCATCGCACCCAAAACACCCATACCGACAAGAACCGTTAAGACACTGAAAATACTAGGTAAAACGCAGCAAAAAACGTGACTCATCTCTGATAGAACCACAAACCACGATAATATTCCCTGTAAACGCTTCATTTGCACCACTGCATTTCTTCAAAATAACGGATATGCATCCTTATAACGGGATGCTCACGTAAAAGTAAAGTGTAATGTTATACTGTATCATACTTATGAAATAAACTTAAGCAACAGCGCGCTCTTCTGAGGCAAGGGCTGCATCAATAATATGCATTTCCGCAGATTTCCGTCCCTGCCATTCATTGATTTTGAGCTGACCTACAATATGATACGCATGTGAACCGCTTTTGAGCAGCGCATCACCAAGCGGCGTATCGACGCTGCGGAAGGCCATCGCCTTAATACGGCTGCCCCCCTCCCAATCACTGATCATGACCCGAATATGACTCTGCCCGAGAACATCCGCCTTATGAATCCGTACATTCTCAAGCATAAAGACAGGCTCAGGCTGTTCCTGCCCGAACGGGCCAACATTATTTTGTAAGACTTCCACAAGATTAGTGGTTATACCGCGTGTCGTCAGAACAGCATCAATGACAGTTTCAACATTGGTATCGGTATTCTCCATTTGCTTTTGAATATGCTCGCACAGAAAAGTACGCAGCGCCTCAACCTTATCAGGCTCAACCGTGAAGCCACCTGCCATAGCGTGCCCGCCACCTTTTTCGAGTATCTCCGCTCCGCGTGCGTCAATAAAGGCCTGTGCGATATGAATCCCCGGAATGGAACGACCAGAACCGCGCCCCTCTTTCTTGCCTGACAGATCATGTGCATACGTCACAACACAGGCAGGTTTCTTGTATTTCTCCTTCAAACGCCCCGCAACAAGACCACTGAGCCCGGGATGCCAATCCTCATGCCCAACAAGGATCAACGGGTCATCCTGTATGCCTTGTTCTTCTACCATCGCTATGGCGTGTGCCTCCATCTCCTGCTGGATGGCTTTGCGCTTATCGTTACAATCATTAAGCGTCCACGCGATATTCTTACAATCCTCTGCGTTTTCACTGGTGAGTAACTGCGCGCCTAAATCGGCCTTATGAACACGGCTTCCGGCGTTAATGCGTGGCCCTAAAACGAACCCGCAATCATAGGTGCTAATCGGTGCGGATATCCCCGCGGCACTCATTAATGCCTTAATTCCCGTATTCAAGGCCTGTTCCGGTACAGCAAATCCCGAACGTACAAATAAACGATTCACCGCGGTTAACGGCACCATGTCGCACACAGTGCCAAGCGCCACGATATCCATTAAGCCTTTCAAATTCGGTTCATTGATTCCGTTTTGCGTGTAGAAACCTCGATCACGCAGACGGTTATTAATGGCCACGCACACCATGAAGGTCACGCCAACGGCCGCGAGCATATCCAGGCCCGATGAATCGTCTTTGCGTTTTGGGTTAATCACATGCCAGCAATCAGGGAGCTTATCCTCGGCTTCATGATGGTCTAAAATGACAATCTGTAATCCTAAATCCGTTCCAACCTTCACCACGTCAAATGCGGTTGTACCACAATCAAGCATCATCAGAATGTCCGCACCCTGCTCTTTCAAGCTCTTCAATGCGTCTATATTGGGGCCATAGCCTTCGCTGAGGCGATCAGGAATATAAATTGGTGCGTCTATGCCCACGGCCTTTAAAAACCGACAGAGCACAGCAGAAGACGTTGCTCCATCGACATCAAAATCCCCGAATATCGCAAAGCTTTTCTTATCTTCAATCGCAATGGCAATCTCTTCGGCCATATCCCCCATCCCCTTTAAGGAAAACGGGTCAGGAAAGTCATTTTTCAAGGTGGGGTTTAGGAAGCTCTCGGCTTCAGTAATCGTAACGCCGCGCTGACACAATAACCGCGCGACGACTTCGGGCACATCGTGCCGTTGCATCATAAGATCAATATCATCCAGGGAAGCATCAGGAATTACCCAACGCGCTTTATTCAGCGAAGTTTCAACAAGTGTTTTTGACATGAAAACAAGCGTAGCGGATTCGCACCCCCAATGAAAGCAAGAAGCCCTCTATTATATGGCTTTGATCCAGTCTTTACGCTTGAAATTATGCGTGGCTTCGATACGGCGCACCGTACCAGACTTTGAACGCATAACAATCGTTGATGTCTTGGCACCACCTGCATAACGACGCACACCACGAAGCATTGCACCATCTGTCACACCGGTTGCGGCGAACATAACATTGTCACCCTTGGCAAGATCATCTGTCGTATAGATCGCATCAAGGTCTGTAATACCCCAACGCTCAGCACGGGCGCGCTCATCATCATTACGGAAGGTCAAACGACCCAACATTGCACCGCCAATACACTGCAACGCAGCCGCCGCAAGCACACCTTCCGGTGCACCGCCTGAACCAACATACAGATCAATACCTGTGTCGGCTTCAGTTGTCGCGATAATCGCACTAACATCACCATCACCGATTAGGTTGATGCGCGCGCCTGTTTGACGCACATCGCTAATTAATTTCTCATGACGCGGACGATCAAGGATACACACCATCAGCTCTTCAATCTTACCGCCTTTTTCTTTGGCCATTTTCGCCAAAACATCACCGATTGGCGCATCCAGATCAAGCACACTCGGGTCAACCGTTGGGCCAACAGCAATTTTATCCATGTAAACATCAGGCGCATTCAAAAAACCGCCTTCATCAGTCATCGCAACTACAGCCAAAGCATTCGGGCCACCAGCCGCCGTAATGTCTGTGCCTTCAAGCGGGTCAAGCGCGATATCAACGCGCGGGCCTTTGCCATCACCGACTTCTTCACCAATATAAAGCATCGGCGCTTCATCACGTTCACCTTCACCAATAACAACGCGCCCTTGAATATGAAGCGAGTTCAGTGCGTGACGCATAGCATCAACAGCCACCTGATCAGCCGCAACCTTATCGCCGCGCCCAACAAGCTTTGATGCCGCTAAAGCCGCAGCCTCAGTTACGCGCGCCAGTTCTAACGCGAGGTTACGATCCATAAGTTCTGCTTGGTTTGCATCTGTCATATTATTTGCCTGTGCTTGTGTCATTGGTCTTTCCTGTTCTTAATACGCCCTATCCTATATCTCTTCAATACGCATGAGACAAGGTTTTTCCTTACATGCGCTCAACGATTCTATCTGAGACACAGCATTGGTCATATTTTCATGGCGCGCTTCATGTAATGTCAAAACGATCGGTACGGACTGACCCGGGTCACGCCCGCGCTGCACCATGCCCTCGATTGATATATTTTGATCTTTCAAAATAGACGCAATATCCGCGATAACACCAGGTTGATCTAAAACGGCTAAACGCAGATAATAACGTGCCGTTGTATCACCCAGATCAATCCAGTCAGCATCCTTAAGATCACCTACGGGGATACCAAATGTCGGAACTTTAAACCCGCGCGCCAAATCAATAATATCGGAAACCACAGAAGATGCCGTTGGTCCTTCACCTGCACCTTTACCTGTTAATAAAGGCGTTTCCACAAAATCACCTTCCGCGTAAACCGCGTTATAGACATCATCGACAATCCCCATGGGCGATTGGATTGGCACAAGGCAAGGTTCTAAAACCTGCATAATCTCACCATCCACTTTACGGGCGATACCCAATAATTTTATGCGATACCCAAACTCTGTTGCGTATGCAATGTCTGTTGCATTAATTTGCGTGATGCCACGTATTTGGAGCGCCTCAAAATCGGGCTTAACGCCAAATGCGATAGACGTTAGAATGCACAATTTATGCGCAGCATCGATCCCCTCAATATCAAACGTAGGGTCTGCCTCAGCGTATCCATGATCTTGCGCCTCTTGCAACACATCGGCAAAATCGCGGCCCGTTTCACGCATGATGGTCAGGATGTAATTACACGTACCATTCAATATGCCATACACAGCATTTATGTTGTTTGCGGCCAAGCCTTCACGCATGGACTTAATAATCGGAATACCCCCCGCAACGGCGGCTTCATACATCAACGATACGTCATTGCTTTCTGCCTTTTGCGCAAGTTCATAACCGTGCAAAGCAACCAACGCTTTATTCGCGGTTACAACATGACGTTTATTATCCAAAGATGTGCGCACAATATCTGCAGCAACGCCTTCAGAACCACCAATGAGTTCAATAACAGCATCAAGGTGATCGTAGGATGAAATATCTTCCGGGTTATCAACCCAATCATACGCACTAAGATCAATGCCACGGTCTTTATCTTTGCTGCGTGCAGACACTGCAGCAATCTGAATTTCGCGTCCTGCTCTCATATTCACGAGATCAGAATTCTCAGTCAATATTTTAACAACGCCCGTACCGACTGTTCCCAGACCTGCTATACCAATGCGAAAAGGTTTTGCCATTGCTCTTAATACCCTTTAAAAGTTGAAGTATGGTCTTAGCCTTCTTTTCGGGTTGTTTCAAGTGCACTGCGTAAATTATAGATATAAAAAAACAGGCACGATTATTGCTTTATTGCTATTTGGTGCATAAGCCATCATAAACAACGACACCAACATCAGGGATCATTCACAATGAACGCAAAAACAGCCGATAATGACACCGTACAAATGCCTGACCCAATTGCATTGGGCAAAGCTATATTAGAGGCATATGAAAATGCACAGCCAGTATTTGAAGAGTACATGGAAAAATACTCATCCCCTGAGGCGGCTGAAGAACTGGCTTCGTTTAACTTTGATCCGATGAATATCCGTGCAACATATCTGGATTTCCTTGATAAAGTGTCCCAGAACCCTGAGAAATATTTCGAGATTCAAACAGAGTTCATGCAAGACTGGATGAACCTCTGGCAAAACAGTGTCAACAAGTTCATGGGCGAAGAATCACAAGCCCCCACCAGTGATATCAAAGCAGACCGCAGGTTTAAATCACCTGAATGGCAGGAAAGTGCCCTATTTGATTTCATCAAGAATTCATACCTATTAACATGCCAGCATGTTGATCGAACAATAGGCTCTGTTGACGGACTTGATGATAAACAAAAAGAAAAGCTGAAGTTTCAGGCAAAATTACTGACCGATGCGATGTCACCCACGAACTTTGCGGTTACGAACCCCGATGTCATCAAAGAGACCATAAGCTCTGGTGGACAAAATTTAGTCAAGGGTTTCGAAAACCTAATTAATGATTTGAAACGCGGTCATGGTGATTTAAACATCAGCACAACAAATTATGATGCATTCGAGCTTGGTAAGAATATCGCCGTCACCAAAGGTAGCGTGATTTACCAGAATGACTTAATGCAATTGATTCAGTATGAACCGAAAACAGAAAAGGTGTTCAAAACGCCTTTGTTAATTATTCCACCATGGATCAATAAATATTACATTCTGGATTTGCGCGAAGGCAACTCACTCGTCGAGTGGATGGTAGAGCAAGGCCATACCGTATTCATGATTTCATGGGTCAATCCAACGGCTGAGCTTGCCGAGAAGAAATTTGAAGATTATATGTTTGAAGGTATTTTAGATGCCATCACACAAATTCAGAAAGCAACAAAAGAAGAGCAAGTCAATGCCATGGGGTATTGCCTTGGCGGCACTCTGCTTACGACCACGCTTGCTTACCTTACATCAAAAAAAGACGCCGATAAGATCGCATCTGCAACGTTTTTAACAACGCTGATTGATTTTGAGCATGCCGGTGACATGAAACTATTTTTGGATGATGAGCAGCTTGAGCACTTAGAAAAAATGATGAGTAAACACGGGGTCCTTAGTGGTAAAGAGCTTCAGAAGACCTTTAGTTTAATGCGTGCCAATGATTTGATTTGGTCATTCGTTGTCAATAATTACCTCCTGGGCAAAGAGCCCTTCCCCTTCGACTTACTCTATTGGAATGACGATTGCACAAATATGCCCGCCGCGATGCACCGTTTTTACCTGCGCAATATGTACCGTGACAATAAACTGGTTGAAAAAGGCGGCATAACGATTGATGGCGTTGATATTGATATCTCGAAAATCAAAACACCGTGTCACTTTGTATCCACAAAAGAGGATCATATCGCACCATGGATCGCCACGTATGCAGGCGCACAACGTATAAAAAGTGATGTCACATTCACGTTAGCGGCTTCGGGTCATATTGCCGGCGTTGTGAACCCACCTGTTAAAAACAAGTATTGCTATTGGACAAACAGCAAGAAAGCAGCTACACCCGATCAGTGGTTTGAAAATGCGACAGAACATGATGGGTCATGGTGGCCGTTTTGGCAAAAATGGGCAAAACCCCATATAAAAGAATACGTTACGGCGCGTAAAATCAAAAAAGGCATTGAACCGGCTCCGGGAAGTTATGTTAAGGTGAAGAACAAATGAGTTTAGAACAAGAAATTGATATGGTTGAAGCAACCCCTGTAAATATCCTCATCGTTGAGGATGATTACGCGGATCGCCTGCTGTTAGTCAGAAGAATTCAACATATAATCCCAAACAGCAACATCGCCGTTGTCCAAACACTCCGTGATGCCAATAAATACTGCGCGGAGAACAAAATAGACTTAATCCTCCTCGATCTAAACCTTCCTGATGGTTATGGGCCAAGTTCGGTGAATGATATAAGAAAACACCACAAAAAGACCCCCATCATTGTTATTACGAGCTTTGGGGTGCAAATGACAGCGGATGAAGCCGTGAAACAAGGCGCAAATAACGTATTTTTAAAATCAGAGATTAATTCAGATGAATTTATCGAAGTCCTTAGACGGAACTTGCGTTAAATCAACAAAATCACTTCAATTTCTTAGAAAACAACCATTTCCATACGTTCTCAGTATAAAACACACTCGCAGGACAATTGTGGTTCATTTTGTATTCCGTATATTGAATGGGCGCTTTTAGGTCTTTCAGTGCCTTAACGAGCGCCCTTGTTTTCGCAATCGGAACAGCCGTATCATACGCGCCTGCAAATATCAGCATCGGCATTGTCAGCATATCCTTCGCGCGCTGTGGATACCACTCTCCACTAATGGAAACACCCGCCGCGAAAATATGACTATAGAAGTTGGCGACGCCAAACACACCATATCCGCCCATAGAGCACCCAACAGCATAAAGACGTTTTTTATCAATGGGATAACTAGCGCTTAATTGCTCTATAAGCTTAACAACATGCGGAAATTCCTGCGTATAGTTGGAAACACGCTCGGGGTAGCTCCATAGCGCCCCCTCTGGTGCCATCGGAATCAATATAAATGCAGGATACTGAACACGTACATTGGGTTCCGTTAAATATTTACCAGCGTAGGAATACCCCGTACTACCATGTAAAATCACAACCAACGGAAACTCAAGCCCATCAGGATATGGCGGTTGAGGGGCGTACCAATAGTAATTCATTTGCCGCCTTGTATCACCAACATCAAGATACACTGTTTTACGTTCAAACCGTTTGGTTGCGCCTAAAATCGGTTTTTCATGAAGCGGCGTAACCCGTTCTATTGGCTTTTGTGCGATTGCATAAGGTACTGTCACAAACAAGCACAGGCACACCGCGATGAACAATCGACAAAGCAACCTAAATGGAAACATTCTTCTTATGCTCCCGCCCCAATTCGGCGTAGTGTTTGGCAGACCATTTGATATAATCGAGTTCTTCTTGCTTTAAATCACGCATATAAACCGCAGGACGCCCTGCCCATAACTGCCCGCTTGGCACACGCTTATTCGGCGTTAACAATGCCCCTGCGGCCAACATCGCATTACTTTCGACAACAGATCCATCCATCGCGCAAGCTTGCATACCCACAAAACCGTAATCTTCAACAGTACAGGCATGCAAAATCGCAGCGTGACCAACCGTGACATCACTTCCGATATATGTTCCCGAGAAATCTGTTGTAACATGAATAACTGTGCCGTCTTGAATATTGGTACGCGCGCCGACTTTAATGTCATTCACATCCCCGCGCAGAACGCAGTTATACCAAATGTTGGCATCTTCAGCGATTTCAACATCACCAACAACACTTGCAGAAGGCGCGATAAAGGCGCTGTCATTGATTTTGGGTGATATCCCCTTATATGGAAAAATGAAGTTTTTCAATTACCCCAACCTTTTAATTATTTATACATTTCCGGCTCTAAGCATAGAAGCGTTGTACCACGATCGGTTGACGCATCTTTAAAATTAACATCAGCAAACTTCACTTTAAAATACTCCATATACTCCCCACCCCAATTAAATTTCTTAACCACATCAATAAACAAACCATCGACATAAGGAGAGAGCTCGAAAGATTTTTTAATTTCCAGAGGC
>CAXHFH010000037.1:0-19872 GCA_964015995.1 uncultured Alphaproteobacteria bacterium | reverse complement strand
ATGTTGTAATTAATATTATTATTTTGCGACCACTATGCGACCAAAAATAATAAAACCAAATTGAGTCGTCAATTTGGTCGCAACGTAAGTCTTTGATTTTCCAGAGAAAAATGGTGAGCCCTGAGCGATTCGAACGCTCGACCTACTGATTAAAAGTCAGTTGCTCTACCGGCTGAGCTAAGCGATCTTACCATAGAATTTAACGGCCTATGCCGTTCGACTGCTGCACAATATGTATTTCATATCACGGCGTCAAGCATTGAGTTTTATTTTCCGAACTTTTTATTTAAACGTTCAGCAACTTGGGGGGTTACAAACTCCCCCACAGCCCCATCAAGACTTGCGATTTCCTTGACGAAGGACGATGAAACAAACT
This sequence comes from uncultured Alphaproteobacteria bacterium, assembly GCA_964015995.1. Classification (GTDB taxonomy): domain Bacteria; phylum Pseudomonadota; class Alphaproteobacteria; order Micavibrionales; family Micavibrionaceae; genus UBA1672. The sequence continues at coordinate 19,496 of CAXHFH010000037.1, read as the reverse complement.
GCCATTTATCCGCAGCCATCAAAAACACCGTTTCGATATCCGGATCAAGTTTTGCATTCATACCCGTCATTTGAAATTCATATTCAAAATCAGAAACAGCGCGCAACCCCCTGAAAATACAGGAAGCATTAACATCCTTGGCAAAGTGAACAAGGAGCTTGTCAAATGTCTGAACTTCTATTTCACAGCCCTTCTGCGGCATGTTCTCTATATCGATACGAAGCATTTCCAAACGCTCCTCTAAAGAAAACAAAGGGCCTTTTCGTGAACTCTCAGCAACCGCAATGATTAACTTATCAACCATACAGCTTGCACGCCTAATAAGGTGCAAATGTCCCTTGGTTATCGGGTCAAATGATCCGGGATATACACCAATTAAATATTTACCTTGCGCTGTCATGGGATTTATTCCGCGTCGGGCTTTGGTTCTTCAGTGGCCTCTTCTGCTTGCGGTGCGCCTTCTGTATCAGAATCACCCTTAACTGCGACGTCTTCAGGGTTTGCCCCTAACGCGTCATCAGCGTCATCCTCTTCCTGAACCAACCATGCAACGGAAACGACCTGCTCATCCGCACCAACCTTAAAGATTGTCACGCCTTGCGCGCTACGTCCGGTTGTACGGACATTCACCACAGGCGTGCGAATTAACTGCCCACCATCAGTCACCAACATAATCTGGTGGCTATCCGTTACGGGGAAGGTCGCAACGACTGCGCCGCCATTTTTCTTGGTCAGAGCCATATTGGCAACCCCCTGCCCGCCACGTCCTGAAACGCGATATTCATAGGCAGATGTCCGCTTACCAAAGCCTTTATTAGAGATTGTAAGAACAACTTGCTCATTATCCAAAAGCTCTTGGAAACGCTCCTGTGTAAGCTCATAGTCCGTATCTTCTACATCCATACCTTCGGCGTCTTCGCCAATCACTTGGCTCGCCATCTTCAGATATGCGTTTCTCTCATCCGGCGTGACATCAATATGCTTCAACACTGACATCGAGATGACTTCATCATCTTTTTGCTTCAGCCTGATCCCGCGAACACCGGTCGATGTGCGTCCAGAGAACACTCTAATGTCTGTCACAGGGAAACGAATGGCCTTACCCATACGCGTCGCCAGCATTATGTCTTCATCTTCCTTACATATCTTAACGGAAACAAGACTTTCTCCATCCCCCAGTTTCATCGCAATCAAACCGTTAGAGCGAATATTCTTGAAATCAGAGAGCTTATTTCGACGCACAGAACCATGGCTTGTCGCAAACATAATGTCCAACTCATCCCATATGTCCTCATTTTCAGGCATACGCATGTAAACGCTGACATTCTCTTCTTTTTCTAGCGGAAGTAAGTTAACCAGTGCCTTACCGCGACTTTGCGGTGTCGCAAGAGGCAATTGATAAACCTTCATACGGTGCACGATACCACGTGACGTAAAGAATAATATCGGCGTGTGCGTACTTGCGACAAACAAGTCGGAAATGAAGTCATCATCCTTCATCGACATGCCCGAACGCCCTTTCCCACCGCGGCGCTGCGCACGATAGGTATCAAGCGGCACGCGCTTAACATATCCGCCATGCGTAATGGTAACCACCATATCCTCACGCTGGATCAAGTCTTCCATATCGACTTCAAATTCTGCGTCTATTATTTCGGTGCGGCGCGGCGTGTCAAAGCGCTCTTTAACCTCTTGCAACTCATCAACCAGAATCTCCAGAAGTCTTTCGCGGTTACTTAAAATGAAGAGAAGCTCAGCGATGAGATCCGTTATTTCCTTCAACTCATTGCTGATTTTTTCACGCTCAAGCCCTGTCAGCTTATGCAAACGCAAATCAAGAATTGCCTTAGCTTGAATTTCTGACATCTGATACGTGTCATCATCCTCAACGAAATGCTCAGGGTCATCAATCAGATCAATCAATGGACCGATATCATGAACCGGCCAGCGTTTTGCCAACAATCCTTCACGCGCCTCAGTTGGGCTTGATGCACCGCGGATGAGTGCGATGATTTCATCAATATTTGCAACAGCAATCGCCAAACCTGCCAATACATGCGCCCTATCACGCGCCTTGCCAAGCTCAAAGATTGTGCGCCGCGTGATGACTTCCTCACGGAAATTCACAAACGCTTTGATCATGTCGCGTAAGACCATGATTTGCGGTTTGTTGTTATGAAGTGCCACCATATTACAGGAGAAGTTTGTCTGAAGCGCCGTATACTTAAACAACTGGTTCAAAACAACATCTGCGACTGCACCAACCTTCAATTCAATCACAACGCGCACACCATCACGATCCGATTCGTCGCGTATCTCGTGAATGTCTTCTACAATCTTCTCACGCCCTACTTCACCGAGACGCTCAAGCAATTTACCCTTATTCACTTGATACGGTACCTCGTGAACAATAATCGCTTCGCGCTTTCCTATTTCCTCAATCGAGGTTTTTGCACGCATCTTCACAGAGCCATTACCCGTATGATAAGCAGAGTTTATCCCCGCCTTCCCAAGGATATACGCCCCTGTTGGAAAATCAGGGCCTGGAATAATCTGAATTAGTTCTTCGGTTGTGATATCCGGGTTTTCGACGAATGCACAACACCCATCAACGACCTCACCAAGGTTATGTGGCGGAATATTCGTCGCCATACCAACAGCAATACCGCCTGCGCCGTTAACCAAAAGGTTCGGAATGCGTGAAGGAAGCACAACAGGCTCTTCTCCGCTTTCATCGTAGGTCGGTTTATAATCGACCGTTTCTTTTTCATAGTCCAAAAGGATGTGCTCAGCAGCCTTTTCCAGACGCGCCTCAGTATAACGCATCGCCGCAGGGCTATCACCATCCATAGAACCAAAGTTCCCCTGCCCGTCAACCAACGGCAGACGCAAGGACCATGGCTGTGCCATACGCACAAGCGAGTCATAAATCGCAGAATCCCCGTGCGGGTGATAATTACCCATCACTTCACCGACCACCTTGGCAGACTTACGGTGAGGTTTGTCAGAAGCATAGCCCCCAACTTTCATCGCATATAAAATACGTCTGTGCACCGGCTTCAAACCATCCCGAACATCCGGTAAAGCACGACTAACGATCACGCTCATTGCGTAATCGAGATAGGATTGCTTCATTTCCTCTTCAAGCGCAATGCTCGGAACATCTGCATCAGGCGTTTCGGGGGTTAAATCGTCACTCATATTATATACGCTCGTTGTTTAAAATAAGATTATTGGCCTGTTTTGATCCGCATCATCGCGCGGTCTATCATCTTCACAATTTCAGGATGAACCGATCTGGCCCAACTATTGACCTTTGTTGACGCGCTTCTTGCCTCTGGCTTACTGAAATAGTCCACCATCGACTTAAGCTCTACTAACGTATAGGTGTCAACCATTGCATCGGTAGATATACGTTCAATCGCATTGTAATTCAGCATTGACTGCATTGTCACAACGAAATTCTGACGTTCGTATGCGGGCAACCTCTCGGAAACACGCTTCACAGCAGCATCAACCTGCACACGCACAGGCCGTATTTCATGCATTGTTTTTGCCAGAGCGAGCTTTTTACCAAGGGTTTCCTTGTTTTCATTCTCGGCCTTGGCCTCAGCCAATCCTTTTTCCAGATCGATTTGTGCCTGCGTTTTTGTTGGCTCGGAAGGTTTCTGCACCTGTTCTTGTGCCTTTGGCGTCAAAATATCATCAGCATTCACAGCCTCATTTTGCGCGAAACTCTGCGTCGATGCTAAAACACCGCATACGCCCACAGCGCCAACCATCAAAAATTTTGAAAATTTCATAATACACATTCCTTTACTAATTAAATTCTTGGACTAGAACGGGATTTCATCATCCATAGCCTCAGCAGGTGCAGCTTGTTGTTGTGATTGTGGTGCACCATTATCGAAGCCAGAATTCCCACCATCATTAAACGACTGTCCGCCGCCATATCCACCGGATGCACCGCCGCTATTGCGACTATCCAGCATTGTTAATTCACCGCGGAACGGGCGCAACACGATTTCCGTCGTGTATTTCTTTTGACCATCCTGCTCCCATGAGCGTGTCTCTACTTGCCCTTCAATATAAACCTTAGCGCCTTTTTTCAGGTAGTTTTCACAAACAGTGACAAGTCCCTTATTAAAGATAACAACGCGGTGCCATTCAGTTTTTTCGCGGCGCTCTCCTGTTGCCTTATCTTTCCAACTTTCAGATGTAGCGATCGAAAGGTTAACAACCTTATCACCAGACTGCATTGTCCGTACATCGGGGTCTGCCCCTAAATTTCCAACTAAAATTACCTTGTTGACGCTACCTGCCACGTTTCATACTCCATTCATATTTATTAAGAGAATCCGAGTATAGACCGCGCGCTTGGGATTCTAAAGCCCTTTCCTTGTAATTTTCGCAATTATTGTGGAGCGTTTACCAGACTGTAAAAACAGTATTATTTTGTAAAAAACCATATTTTCATCTAAAATCTTAAAACAAAATTTGACAAAACCTGTCAGAAAGAATTAATTAGCCTCCAAAAATTAGGGTGAAGCAATGGAATACGGCGAACAACTTCTCAAAATCGAACAAGATTTAGATGATCAGGCAAACATCATGCGTGATCAAGTCATCGAAAGAGACAATGGCGATAAGCTTTTAGAAAGGCTTGAATCGCGCGTAGCAAAAATAAGAAAGGCGATCGACCATGCTTATGACGACCCGCTAGAAGAAACTGTATCCATAGCAACCGACATGGTTGAAATGTTTAAAACGCTATCAATAGAGCAGCTCTTCTCGATTATGCGGAAGGACAACAGAGATCACTACAAACAGCGCGCCACCGTACATGAAAGAGCTGCGCGTACAGATTCTCTGACGCAATCCAATAATCGCTCCGTGTATCATGAGCAAATCAAGGCCGCGACGAACAAGATCGCCTCAAACGACGACAAGGCTGACGGCCAAAAACATTACTTCGCCCTTGTTATGTTTGATTTAGATCGCTTCAAAGGCATTAATGATGATTACGGGCATGATGTTGGTGACGCCGCATTACAATCTTTCGCGAACATTCTTAAAAACATCACGCGCACCGCACCCGACAGACGCGCCGATGAAGTGCGACCGGACGCCTTGGATCGCCGCCTAGAGCCGGAAGATACGGATGACTTATTTGAGCCATACGGACACACCGGACAGCATGGCGGTGAAAAATCCATGTCACGCCTTGGCGGGGATGAATTTACACTACTTATGAACACACAAGCCGACAGCTCCGAAGAAGCCGCACAGCAATTCCAAGCTGGACTCGAGCGTATAAAAGCAGAACTGGAAGTGGCGTCCTTTCATTATAACGACATGACATTTCCGTTGGTCTCCAGCGCAGGCATGCACATATTAAGCGCAGAAGACACAGTCGACAGCGCCTATGTTGGCGCCGACACAGCCTTAGCAGAGCACAAAAAGAGCAAAAAAGAACGCTATGAGCAAACAGTACAAACGCTCAGAGACCTTGATGTACCTAACCTTCAAGTTGTCGAAGACAAGCGCAAAACAGAATTAAGCGCAATGAAAGTCGAAGACGTCGTTATTGCCCTGAACACACTTCAAGAACGCGGCGCATTAACCGTGCACATCCGCCCGGATCAAGAATTGACAAATGCGGCAGAAATCTTGGAAGAACTAGGTGTTACAGTTGTTTATGACGAAGATCCTGACGACCCTGTGCTCGCGGAAGAAAACATCCCGACATAATTTTCTCATTCTTGTTGCCTGAACACGGGTTTTCATACATATTCTGACACATGCTGACAGAGATTAGCGTCCGCGGGGCGCGTGAACATAACCTAAAGAATGTTAATATCGACATCCCACGCGACAAACTTGTCGTGGTCACCGGCCTGTCCGGTTCCGGTAAATCATCCCTTGCCTTCGATACGATATACGCAGAAGGACAACGCAGATACGTTGAAAGCCTATCTGCCTATGCGCGCCAATTTTTGGAAATGATGCAAAAACCCGATGTCGACAGCATCGAGGGCCTATCCCCTGCTATTTCGATTGAACAAAAAACAACAAGTAAAAACCCACGTTCAACGGTGGGTACGGTCACAGAAATCTACGATTATATGCGCCTTTTATGGGCACGTGTTGGTGTGCCCTATTCCCCCGCCACCGGAAAACCCATCACTAGCCAAACCGTTAGTGAAATTGTTGATCAGATTTTGGCCATGGACGAAGGCACAAAGCTGTACATTCTTGCCCCTATCGTACGTGGACGCAAAGGCGAATATAAAAAAGAATTCAAAGAGTTACAGGCAAAAGGCTTTGGCCGCATTAAAGTTGACGGGACACTGCATGAAATTGACGAAGTGCCTGACTTAAACAAAAAGCTAAAACATGACATAGAAGTTGTCGTCGACCGCCTTGTCATACGCAACGATTCGAAAGAATCGCTCCAAAAACGCCTTGCAGATTCGGTTGAAACTGCTCTGGGTCTGGCCGACGGCCTTGTTATTGCGGAAGATGCCACATCGAGTGAACAAAAACTATTCTCGGAAAAATTCGCATGTCCTGTGTCAGGCTTTACGATTGCGGAGATTGAACCGCGCCTATTTTCCTTTAACTCCCCCCACGGGGCATGCCCAAAATGTGACGGATTGGGCGAACAAAATGATTTTGATGAGAATCTGGTCGTACCGGATCAGAATAAATCCATCGCCGAAGGTGCGATTGTGCCGTGGTCAAAGAATTTTGCACCATTTTATATGCAGGCCATGCAAGCCGTTGTGGAGTTTTACGGCTTTGATATGGACACGCCGTGGAAGGATTTGAAGCGGGAGCATAAAGACATCATGCTTTATGGATCAGGTGAAACGGTTATTGAAACCACATACCAGAGCAAGAACGAAAGCACATGGAAAAGCAAAAAGCCGTTCGAAGGCGTCATAAACAACCTAAAACGGCGGATTGTTGAGACTGACAGTAATTCAATGAGGGAGCATTTAAGCTCCTACATGGTCAGCATCCCCTGTAACGCATGCAACGGATTGCGCCTTAAAGAAGAGGCATTAGCGGTTAAAATCAATGGTGAGCATATATCAACAATCAGCGCGCTTAGCATTCAAGAGGCGCATAAATGGTTCGCGGAATTGCCCAAAAAACTAACGTCGCAGCAACAACAAATCGCTGAAAAAATCCTCAAAGAGATAGATGAGCGCCTGACCTTCCTTGTGAATGTTGGCTTGAACTATTTGAACCTATCCCGTTCCTCCGGAACTTTGTCCGGTGGCGAATCGCAACGTATCAGATTGGCCTCGCAAATCGGCTCCGGCCTGACAGGCGTCTTATATGTCCTCGACGAACCCTCTATCGGCCTACATCAGCGTGATAACAATAGGTTACTAGAAACTCTTAAACGACTTCGTGACCTCGGGAACACTGTTTTGGTGGTCGAACATGACGAAGACGCCATTCGAAACGCCGACTATTTAATTGATATCGGGCCGGGCGCAGGCGTGCATGGCGGTGAAATCATCGCAAAAGGACTTCCTGAAGACGTTTTTAAAAGCAAAGACAGCATCACCGCCCAGTATATGCGCGGCGAGCGAGAAGTCCCATTGCCGGAAAAGCGCCGTAAAGGCAAAAATGGCAAACACCTTGAAGTCATCGGCGCCACAGGAAACAACCTGCAGAATGTATCAGCAAAATTTCCTTTGGGCACATTCACATGCATTACAGGCGTATCAGGATCGGGGAAATCAACCCTAACACTCGACACGCTATACCGCGCCGCCAGCCGTACCCTGATGAAATCAAAGGAGCAGCCCCTCCCCCATAAAGAAATCAAGGGATTAGAGCACGTTGATAAAGTTATCGATATCGACCAATCCCCCATCGGACGCACACCAAGATCAAACCCCGCAACCTATACAGGCGCGTTCACACCCATACGTGATTGGTTCTCGGGCCTTCCCGAAGCAAAAGCACGCGGGTATAAGGCCGGACGATTCTCCTTCAACGTTAAAGGTGGGCGATGTGAAGCCTGCCAAGGGGATGGCGTTATCAAGATCGAGATGCATTTCCTGCCTGATGTTTACGTCGAATGCGAAACCTGCAACGGCAAGCGATACAACCGTGAAACGCTGGAAGTTAAATATAAAGGAAAATCCATCGCCGACGTGTTAGACATGACCGTAGAAGAAGCGGCCGAATTTTTCGATGCGATACCATCGATTCGCGATAAAATGCAAACACTGAAGGATGTTGGTCTGACCTACATCAAGGTCGGCCAACAGGCCAACACCTTATCAGGAGGCGAAGCACAGCGCGTAAAGCTTTCAAAGGAGCTTTCAAAGCGCTCCACGGGAAAAACGCTCTATATTCTGGATGAACCGACAACAGGACTTCACTTTGAAGATGTTCGCAAACTACTGGAAGTACTGCATAAATTGGTCGATCAAGGCAACACCGTTATCGTGATCGAGCATAACTTAGACGTTATCAAAACAGCTGACCACGTTATCGATATCGGCCCTGAAGGCGGGGACAAGGGCGGGGAAATCGTTGCCAAAGGTACCCCCGAAGAGATATGCGCCATCAAAAAGAGCTATACAGGACAATTCTTAAAGGAAATCCTTAAAAAACACAGCTTTACCCAAGCCGCTGCGGAATAAAATATGAAAAAGCTTGCATATATGAAAAACCACATGCTAGAATTTACCAAAAGCGGAATTAGTTTATAAATTTAGGGTGTAAAGGAAATTTACAATGGCAAATGCAGTAGACGGTGCAGTAGACACAATAGAAAATGCAGGTAAAAGCACTTGGCAATCAATCAAGGGTGGCTTTAACACGGCAGTCAGAGTTGCGAAACCAGTCCTCATAGGTTCAGCTGCCATAGCAGCATTATCGTTTGCTATGGACCCGACCCTCTTGGCATCAGTTGCCAACAGCGTTGCAACACAAGAAGCCGCCACAACCCTTACGGGAGCAGCAGCTCAAAGCATTGGGAACGTTGGGACATATCTTGGAACAGGCGTCATGAACAGCGGACCAGTTTGGGAAGCAGGCTTGGAAGGCATTTCAAGTGCAGGTGGAAGCGTCGCCGACTGGTGGGGCGCAACTGACTTCACGCCTACCTAGAACCTAACAACACACAAAAAGATAATTAGGATCTTGCAATCTTTTGCGGGAAACTTCCCCCTTCCATATTGAAGGGGGAGTAGTCATTATAGGTCTATGAGCAAAAACCCAACTGACAAACTCACAGCCGAGTTCAAAAGAAACTTAAAAGCGATCCTGAATGATCGTAAAGGCCAAACCAACGCCAAAAAACTCTCCCTAGAAGCCGGCCTTGGCGAAACAGCCGTACGCGACATCCTTCAAAACAGATCAGCCAGCCCAAAGCTCGACACCATCAACAAGCTCGCCAAAGCACTTAGCGTGCCCGTCTATAGGCTCATCCCCTCCATGATTGATCAATCCTACGCGCAACTGGCGGAAAAAGATGAAGAAATTCGCCTCCTTAAGGAAGCAGCCGACCTCGATTACGAGGACATTAACGCACTGAAAAACGCGATAAAGAACAAAAAAGACAAATAAACACAAGCCCCCACACACACCGCCAACGGCGACACATCAATCGGCGCGCCCGCACGGGTGATAATTCCCATTGATGGCACTTGTTTTTGTGTGATAAATCACACTCGCGCGCATGCAGTACTGACGGGCACCCTCTTTTTTTCTACACAATTCAGGGACCCCACCCCACTTTTACACATAAAAAAACCGCAAAAATTGCGGCATCATCGCTCAATAATTTTTAGATTCCCTAATGCTTTAAGACAGACGCCACACAAGGGTTTGCAATATCCATATATTCCAAATCAGAAGGGTTCTCCCCCTGCCGCTCATCTTTTATACGCTCCGGCAATTCTTTGATCGCCGTTTCCATTTCCTCTTGAGTATAAGAATCATACTTAATCATATCCATTCCCTTCTCCCCATCGCCACCCATGGCCGGAACTTTCCCCGCTCCGTTCAAATATGCCACACGCAATCCCATTTCAGGCATATACGCACATGCAAAAGCATCTGTGCGCTGCGTTGCATACTCTTCCGCCAAAATATCCCCCGGTGAGATATCGGCCAACCTTTCATCTGACATATGACACAATTCATGAAACACACATCTTTCAAGACTAACGGCCTTTGCTTCACCTGAATTTTGATCCATAAAAATCAAATAATCAGGCGTATTTGTATTGATTATAATGACACCATCTTGCGTAGCCTCAGAGTCGGTTGTGTCACTCAGCTTGATATGAACCTTCTCGCCGTCATTGTTGTTCTTTTGTTGCTCCTGAATATCCCGCAACAATTCCTGCCCTTTATCAGTGCATTCAACAAAATCAAGAAAAGCCTCAATTTGCTCTACTTTTTCTTGAAACTCTTCAGGCGATAAATCATAGACAAGCAAATCCCCATCAGGATCAACCTGAATGACATCTCTCCATGAAATATGATCTTGATTCATTTCAAACCCACCACAGCCTTAATTTGGCATGTACATTATTTTCATTGATAGTAACGCATATACGCCGCCAGAATCAACTTTTGAAACTGAAAGTAGACTAACACTTAAACAGGCGCTCTAATATCTTGGATGCTTACCTGTTTCACAGCCAGTTGTTGCCCGTGGATAGGCTCGCTCCATGCCCCCCCCCACACTCGACATTGAACCTGGCAGCCAAATGCTTTGTCGCACAACACACAACTTACGTTCAGTAGAAATGGCTTAATCTTGTGAAAAATGAGCCCTGGTTCGGTTCGCAATTGCGACCAAGGATAACATGACGGGAACCTCAACCAGCACCCCCACCACCGTTGCCAATGCCGCACCCGAATTCAGGCCGAATAAGCTAATCGCGACAGCAACAGCCAATTCAAAGAAGTTGGATGTTCCGATGAGCGCTGCAGGAGCCGCCGTAGAAAACGGCACACGCCAGACATAAGCCCAACCGTAAGCAATAACGAAAATGCCATAGCTCTGAATAAGGAGCGGAATAGCAATTAATGCGATAATGAGCGGCTTATCAATGATTGTTTGCGCCTGAAACCCAAACAGCAAAACAACAGTTGCCAGCAACCCCATAATGGAGAACGGCTTGACCTTTCCTGTGAAGCCGGAAATCTTTTCATCATTGCCTGAGCCGTCTAGCATTTTGCGCGTGACATAGCCCGCAGCCAAAGGAATAACAACATAGAGCACCACAGATAAAAGTAACGTTTCCCATGGCACAACAATATCCGTTACCCCCAGCAAGAAAGCCGTAATCGGGGCAAAGGCAAACACCATTATGATATCATTTATAGACACCTGCACGAGCGTATAATTCGCATCGCCGCGGACAAGCTGACTCCAGACAAACACCATCGCCGTGCATGGCGCGACGCCGAGCAGGATCATCCCCGCGATATATTCCTTAGCATCTTGCGGGTCGACCAACCCCGCAAACAGATATTGAAAAAACAGAATACCAAGCGCCGCCATTGTAAATGGCTTAATCAACCAGTTCACAACCAGCGTAATACATAAGCCCTTTGGCTTTTTGCCAACGTCTTTAAGGCTCGCGAAATCAACATTCACCATCATCGGGTAAATCATCACCCATATAAAAACCGCGACCACCAGATTAACACTGGCATATTCTATGGCGGCTATCGTTTCAAACAGGCTCGGCATGACAATGCCCAAACCAACGCCCGCAGCAATGCATAAACCAACCCATAGCGAGAGATAGCGTTCAAATAATCCCATTGGTGATTGTGAATCTGCATTCATAGTAATTCTCTTTTGATTCTGGATTTTAACATATTGAACGCATCATCAAAGGCGGCGGTTATTCCCACTTCACTTCCTTTTGCGGCGGCTGGGTCAGGCGTGCTCCAATGTAGTTTTTCGTGCTTTCCAAAGAAAATCGGGCATACTTGCCCTGCGGCGGCATCGCAAACCGTAATCACCAGATCAAAATTTGTACCCTCAAATTCATCCCATGACTTGCTTCGTGGTTCATGGACAGGAATGCCATGCCGCCCTAATGTTTCAATAGATTTCGGATGAACCTCACCTGTCGGATCGCTGCCTGCACTAACCGCTTTATAGCTGCCTGCGCCTAAGTGATTGATCAAAGCTTCGGCCATAATAGAACGGCAGGCGTTACCAGTACAAAGAACAAGAACGTGTTTCATCACTAACAGCAGCCTGTTTTCTGATTGGCGTCTGGCACACAACAAGCAGAATCGGTTGCTGCGTCTTTGTCAGAAAAAATCTGCACGTCGTCCATCGTTTGATAGGCTTCCCAAGCAATGCCGTTCGGGTCTTTTACCCAAGATTTTTCAGAGCGTGCATAACAGCATGTTGTTTCACCGTCATCATGCGTTGAGATATTGGCCGCAGACATTTGCGCTCTGATTGCCTCAAGTTCGGATAAGTCATCCACCTGAATGCCGAGGTGATCAACGCCCTTTGTTTTTACACGCGTTGAAATCGCAAAATTTATACGCGGGTCATCCAACATCCATTTCGCATAATCGTCTTTTGTTTTGACGGGCTCAGCGTTAAACAGCGCGTTGTAGAATTTAATACTATCATCCAGACTTTCGACACCAACATGTATATGCATACGTTTCATAATCAGACCTTTCATTTAGATTTGGGGGAACAACAATTCGCAAGCTCGATTATTGAGCAACCTTTTTTCTTATCTTCACGAATGCTGGCGAACTCAACGCTACAGCAATCTTTCACCATAAAGCCGATCAAATCGCGCATTAAATCAAAATTCGCTGAATAAATAACCGAACGACCATCCTTACGTGATGAAACAATCCCTGCATTGGACAGGTGATTTAAGTGAAAAGACATTGTGTTGTGAGGTGTACCCAGCTTTTCACTGATTGCACCTGCAGGCAAGCCTTCAACGCCAGCCTCTACCAACAAACGAAATGCACTCAGGCGAGTCTCCTGAGATAGCGCATCAAACATAATAATTGCTTCTTGTATATCCATATATCCAGACTAATGGACACAACTTAACATGTCAATAGTTATCGACATGTTTATCTGCGAGCATATGATCGCCCACACTGCGCCGCGCCCTCAGCCTGAAACAAAACCACCGCAGGTCACGGCCTGCGTACGATCCCAAGAAACACGATGCCGCAAACACGCCCCCCCCACTCTTGGCCTTAAACCACATTCAGGACGGTGAGATAAGATGGTGTAGATAGATAGAGAAAAATAGCACTTATTATTTGAGAGTTTAGAAAGCAGAAATCACGTTTTGAAAACCGAAAATAGATGAATGCTCAAATAGAGCACCCTAATAGCTGATATGCTTACCCGTTTTACAGACAATCATTGCACGTGGATAGGAGCGCTCTACGCTTCTATAATGGCAGATATTTTCCTGTTTCACAGCCAGCCAGCGCACGTGGATAGGCTCGATCTATACTTCTGTAGGCTTCGTTGAGCTTCACAGACAGGTTTTTGGTCGCGCAATCACAGATTTCTTCTGATGAATAACCCAAACATCTTTTATGATGACGATCCATTTTGTCTTGATATTTTAAAGCCGTTAATCCCAAACGCACAGAAGGTGAAACGCCCTGCACCTTTGCAACCATTTCCATGACCTCTTTATGCGATGCATTGCATGCCTCAGTCGTGCGCTTAACTTCTTCTTTTGATGGCGGAGTGCCGCCCATAGTGCGCTGAAAATAAGTATCTGATGCGGAGCAAGCATGTATGCATGTTTTAAAAGCCGGCATTTCAAGATCTTCTATGACATAATGCTTATCGCGACACTCATCACTCTTGCGCTTCATCTCATTCACTGTTGTTTCACCACCGTTTGATTGCGCCTGTGCCATCGCACCAAACAAGACCAAACCTGTAATTAAAACACTGAATAAAACGCGCATAGTATAGCTCCCCCAATAATTTTTTATATCTGCATAGAAATAATGGTGCAGCCGAATATAGAGACATCGAACTCATTATTCAAGGTATTTGAGGACTGGGATAAGAACCTGAAAGATGCGGTCATAGTAAATACATCTAAATCGATAGAAAACCATTAATGCAATTTTTCTCTATACTCTGTGGGTGTTAAACCCACCTTCTTCTTGAACAGCCTCGCAAAATACTGAGGATACTCAAATCCAAGTTCGTAAGCGACGGACGCCACAGTAGCATCAGATTGCAACAAGAGATCCTTTGCCTTATCAACCAAGTATAAATGTAAATTTTCAATAGCCGTTTTACCAGTCTCGACTTTCAATGCATCACTAAGGTAGCGCGGCGTCATCCCCATTATATCCGCCAACTGCTCTATCGTCGGTATTGTCTTATAATCCTTATCAGCAGCCATAAAGTCTCGCTCTAAAATCTCTATAAAAGCGTCACGCACAAGAGAGTCACTTTCTTTGCGGTGTAAGAATTGTCGGTGATAAAACCGATTGGCATATTTTAGTAAGGTATCTAGCTGTGAAAGCATTAATTCCTTACTAAACGCATCATGATTATTGATGTATTCCTGCTCTATCTGATCAAACAGCCCTGCGATCATTTTCTCTTCTTTAGGAGACAGGTGCAGAGCCTCATTTACAGCATAACTAAAATAACTGTATTTATCGATTTCACTTTTGATCGAAGATCCTCGAATAAAATCTTCATGAAATATAATACTACGACCCGTAGATTTAACTTCTAAACCAACAACGCGGACTTCCTGCTTAGGCGCTGTGAAAATCATTGTGCCATTCTTACAGTCGTACTTTGTACGGCCATAATGAATTTCACCAGATGTAATATGTTTGAACGATATCGAGTAAAAGTCACTGCTCAATGTTATATCTAGGTCAGCGCACGATACTTCAACCTCTTGAGACGACACCGACACCACAGAGAAAAGCGGATGTTCTGGAGCTTGTAAGCCCATGAGCTTGTGATATTCGGTTAAATCGCTAAAATGTATTTTTTTTGTTGTCATGTCAGTCATCTTACACATTTGTTTTACACAATACTAAATATCTCAGGCTGCTAATTCTGTTTCTATATCCCAGATCATACCTGTCGCTTTTTCGGAAACTTCCCAAAGTTTTGTGATGACTTCCTTTTCCACGGCATAAGGTTCAAGTGTCCCCTTGCCAACTGGGCCTACCATCTCCATACGGCCTGTAGGACCGTAAAGTGCGCGCTCTTCCAAACCATTTTCTGTTGCGCACATAACTTCCGGATAAGCGCCTTGCTCGGCTGTTTGCACCATCGGCGTCTTGGTCATAAGCCACCACATAGTCTTTGTAGCAAAATTGCCGCTGGTGCTGATTAAAGATGTCGCAGATGACCCGGGATGACAAACATAGACACTAACATTCTTGTTTGCCGCCTGAACCTTGTCTTGCAACTCATAGGCAAACATCATTTGCGCGAGCTTGCTATGGCAATAAGTATTGTTTTGATGATAATTCTTATCCCAGTTCATATCATCAAACTGGATTGTTTTTAGCCCCATCTTGTAGCCAAGACTTGCAACGACAACGATCCGTCCTTTTGATTTCTCAATGCGATCAAATAGCAAACCGCAAAGAAGAAAGTGACCATAATGATTTACGCCTAACTGGTTCTCAAAGCCATCAACTGTGAGTTTTTGCTCTGGTACTTGCGCAATTGCAGCATTGCAGATAAGTGCATCGATCTGAGGAGCCTTCTCGATAATTTCTGATGCAGCTTCTCGCACAGAATCTAGCACTGCTAAATCCATTTGAACGAAAGTAACGGCTGCATCATTGCCAAATTCTTGCTTAAGCTTATCAATGGCTACTGTGGATCTCTCGACGCTGCGGTTTAGCATCACAACTTTTGCACCCTTGGATAAAAGTATTTTCGATGCTTCAAAGCCTGTGCCTGAATTTGCACCTGTAATGACGTAGGTTTTACCTGAGATGTCATTTAATCTATCTGGCGTCCATCCTTTAGAACCATATGGGGTTTCGATTGTCATTGTCTTACTCCTTATAAAATTCGGATTTTTGTTTCATAACCCTTTCGATCAGCTTATGTTTTAATTTTACCAAACTATGTTGTTGGAGTAGATAAACAGAACTGCGTAATATGGATACAAAACACCCCCCCCTTATACAAACAGGCCTTGCATAAGAAATATGGTTGGAAAGAATACTAGTCCAACTGGTGTTTTGAAGAAAGAATGGCTAAGCGCCCAAATAAAGAGGAAGTATATGATATAATGGTGCCCCCGGGGAGACTTGAACTCCCACTCCCGAAAGAACCGGATTTTGAATCCGGCGCGTCTACCAATTCCGCCACAGGGGCATGTCAGAATGAAAGTGATCATACTGATCTGAATAAATTCTGCAAGAATTTAGTGAAAGATTTTATTCATGCCGCGCTTTCCCCTCGTCAACATACGCAAACTCTGATATTTGAATAGAAATGAGAAGCCTTTCCGACATCCTTAAAAGCATCGAAACCGAATGCTCCGGCGAAACCATCAGCATTGATAACTTGCTGGAGGCATTCCATGAGCGCGGATTCGGGTTTTTCCTGTTTATCTTCGCCCTACCCGCCGCATTGCCTATTCCCGCCGTTGGCGTTGGTACGATCCTTGGGATGCCCCTCGTGTTTTTAACCGCACAACAAGCGATTGGCCGCCACACCATTTGGTTTCCTGAAAGATTTAAAGAAAAAGGGTTAAAGCGCGAGACCGTCATCTCGATGGTAGAGCGGGCACTACCATGGACAAAGCGCGTTGAAAAACTCATCAAACCAAGATTAAGTTTTGTAACGCAGGGGCTATTTTCACGAATTATTGGTATATTCGGGTTTATCATGGCTCTATCGGTTTGTGTGCCCTTGCCGCTTACCAACACCGTACCGAGCTTTGGAATTGCCCTGATGTCCATTGGCGTGATTATGCGCGATGGGCTGGCCGTACTCGCGGGCGCGATTATAGGCATGCTCTGGGTTAGCGCACTTGTTGCGGTGGTCCTGTTTTTAGGTACAGAAGGCATAGACGTTGTCAAAGAACTGATCAAAAGTTATATTTGAGGAAGCGGAAAAATACTATGATTAAAAAGATTTTATCGAACCCGGTTTATTCATTTGGCCTAATCGCACTCACATCCTTTATTGCGCTTTCTTCCGCATTAATCTCAGAAGCTTTTTTCGGCCTAGAGCCTTGTAATCTATGTATTTATCAACGCTACCCCTTTGCCTTTGGTTTGGTTATCGGCCTAATCGGGATCGCCATGCGTGAAAGACATTCCGTTGTGCGCGCTTTTTTAGGCATAAGTAGCCTAAACTTTCTGGTAAATAGCGGCATCGCGGCCTATCACACAGGCGTAGAACAAAAATGGTGGGATTCCGCATTAGAAGGGTGCAAAGTCCCCCTCTTCTTTGATGACACATCCGATCAAAGTATTCTTGAGAACCTGATGAGCGCACCCGCCGCCTCATGCAGCGACGTTCAATGGACAGACCCCATCCTTGGCCTATCCATGGCGAATTACAATATTGCGTTGTGCCTTGGGTTATTTGCGTTCTGTGGCTTAAGTGCGTTGATGGTGAAGGCCGTTAGCCAACCAACTTCATAACACCAAGAACCAGAGTAACCAAACCGCCGTGAAACATAAAAAATCCAACGGATTGTTTCAGTGTGCGTTTTTTCCCGAAATCAAATAAATCATCAAACATGCGCGTGCCCATTCATACCAATCAAATTTAACATAAGTGTGGTGTATAACATTAATTGACGGAAAGTCAAGGTTTCCGCGGGTTTAAGGGTTTTTTATTAGCCATTTGCCATGACGCACAGATTCTTATCGGCGACGTCGTAAGAAAAATAATTACTGGGTAGCGTTTAGTATCAGTAATTATATTTCCTAGTGATCCATACTGAACCGTCACACCATCGCCCCGCCCTCACCATAAAAAAGGCCGAAGCGATTAAGCTCCGGCCCTGTTCATTTTTTATTGTTATTGGTTATTTGCCTTTTTCAAGCGTGGTCAGGTAAGACACCACAACCATCCCTAAAAGGACATCAACCTTGTAAGACAGGTAAACGCCGATGAAGGCAATAACGACCGACATCATGTCATTGGTCAGTTTCTTGCCTGTCAGGATCATACTGGACAGGATCAAAGCCCAACCAGCACCGATCAGCGTGTGCCAATGACCACCTTCAAAGAAAGTACCCACTGTGCTGTCTATCATTCCCATAACACCCATATAGTGCCCAAGGAAGGTTGATAAACCAACCAGCAAAACCGTATAGAACAGGAAAAACCCGAAGGCCTGCGTGGTTGACCGTAAGTGTGCAAGATTTGTGATATGATTAAACATAACATTCTCCTTTCGTCGCACGTTGCGCTCAATCTTCAAAACCAAAGCACCATGCTTTACGTTTCTGATCTTGCGCCGGTTTATGGCAGGCCTGAAAACCGCTTTCCGTGGCATGCCAATTCTTTTAAAAACACATAAGACCTAGTTTTTATTTATTCTTTTTAATTATCCTTCTGTTAATTCCGTATCCCAGTATAAAAAGTCGCTCCAACTTTCATGCAGGAAGTTTGGTGGAAACCGCCGTCCGCTGCTCTGTAATTCATACACCGATGGCGGCCTTGGCTTCACCAACGGGAACATACCAATATCCTTTGGCATTTGATTGCCCTTGCGTGTGTTACAACATTGGCACGCCGCCACGATATTTTCCCAACAGGTCGTTCCACCCTTGGAACGTGGTATCACATGATCAAACGTCAGTTCATGTGTTTTAAAATCTTCGCCGCAATATTGGCACATCCACTGATCACGCAGAAACACATTAAACCGTGTAAAGGCCGGTGATCGTTTTGTTGGCACGTATTCTTTCAACGCCAGAACCGATGGCAATTTCATTTCATGTTCGGGTGATCGCACAATACGATCATATTCCGAAACAACATTGACACTCCCTCTAAAAATGGCCTTAACAGCATCCTGCCAAGACCATACAGATAACGGGAAATAGCTCAGCGGTCTAAAATCCGCATTTAATATTAACGCGCTACATCGCTCTAATGGCATCGCAGTGTTCATTGCACATCTCCTTTCGCTAATGGCCGTATGATCATGTGCACGATCAAAGACCGAATTAGTGTGGATTCTCAGGAAGGAAAAAGAGCTCTCAACATCCGCGAAAATCCCGCGTCCCAATATGGAAATTATATCATAATTGCGGGATTTTTAATCGTTTGAAATATAATTTCTTTGCTGCGTTCCACAATCCATTGCTGTGCAGCATAAATAAAAAAGGAATATTTATTATATTTTACAACAACTTAAGGGAAAATTCTTATATAACACCTTATTTTGCTGCGCTGCGGTTATTATGAAAAATAAAACTGCAAAAAACTGCTCTATTTGATAAAAAATTTA
>CAXHFH010000036.1:0-20039 GCA_964015995.1 uncultured Alphaproteobacteria bacterium | reverse complement strand
GACGTCTCGTGGGCTCGGAGATGTGTATAAGAGACAGCCTTATACGATTCCAAAGCCGTTTGCAGGGCGTGCGGCATGAACGCCGCGATTTCCTCGCGCGTGTGCGCCTGTTTATTCGGCATGTGAACTCCTTAAATAAATAATAAAAAACCGCCCATGACAGGCGGCATTGAAACCTATGTCAAACAACCTATAGATATTTGGATAGTATAAACCATTGCCCGCCATCGCTGACCACGGTGATGGTGCTATACTGGCTATTGAGCGGTTGTCCAAAGCCGTCAGGGCCACTGCCCCCTTGCTCAGTCACCGTAATTGCATTGGCTGAACCATCTGTTTTTTTAATGGTAATTGTCCGCCCGATGGCCTCTGACGCATTCGCGGGTGGCAACCGTACCGTCATCGCCCCGCCAAAGGAGGAGAGCAAATACGTGTCCACCGCCATATCGATATCATACGTTCCCGATCCATCGAAAAAGCGCGTGTTCCCCGCCGAGCGATTGGAGGCAATCACAAACCATTCCGCCCCGTTGGAGAGCATCATGACATAGTCATTTTCTGCGCCCAAAAAGAAGTCCTTCCCGTCCGGCCCTGCGCCACCATCCTCGGTCACGGTAATCACATTGGATGAGCTGTCGGTTTTCTTCACCACCATCATCACGCCAATCGCATCGCCCGCATTGGGAAGCTCCACGCTCAACGCACCGCCAAAGGATGACACCAAATGCACGGAATGGGAAAGATCAAGGCTGACCGTGCCACTCGAATCAATAAATTCCGTGTCATAGCGCTGCAATGTGGCATTCATATCCGTGCATGTCGTGCGCTGGAATCGGTTTTTATGCGGAAACCCTGCGTTATAGGCCGTGTACTCCCCGCCCGATAAATCCCATATCGCTGCGCCGTCACTGACCGACAGCAAGTTAAAAATCGAGGTCTCGATTGATCCCGCCTCTAACTTAATATTCGGCACTTGGTTATTACTCTCCGCATAAGGATTAACGAACAAGGTTTTATCCGAACCCGCGCCGACAATGAAACAGCCCTGCGCGGTGCCTTTGACATTGGCTTCGCAGTCGATAAAGGCGTTATTAAACCGCCCTTCTTCAATATAAAATCCTGCGCCCGTGATATCCGCACCAAGTGAATAAGCACGGCAGGCATGGAATTTATTGGCGTTAGGCGTATCGCCTGCACCGCTTCGGAAGAGATGAAAGCCATTCACGGCAGGTTGCTCGACCAGAACGCGATCAAAATTATTCCAGTAACATGGGAAATTAACATTGGTATAACCATCAAGCTGCACGCCTGTATTGGGCTGGGCGATGGTGACATCCGTGACCGCGGTTTGCACCACGGGGCGCGTGAGGCCATATAGCTTAATCCCAATATCTCCGCCCTCGATGCGTAAATTTGCAATACGTACGTGATCCTCCACAACCTCGATGACGTTAAAACTATTATTCACGGACTTCAAAACAGACTTCTGCCCCGCGCCGAAAATGGATTGCCTTGCGGTGAGCTGTATCGTACCGGACACCAGATACTCCCCTTCGGGTAAAAACACGCTGTCCGCAGCGGTAAGAGCGTTGATAATCGCGGTTGTGTCATCGGCTATACCATCCCCGACCGCGCCGAAATCCCGCACGCTGATCAGATCGGAGAATTTATCATGGCTTGAACGCGTGGCCGCGCCTGTGCCAGAAGGCGTGAAGTCAGGAGATGCCATAGAGCCCTCCAGTGACACCGCCACAGGGTCACCATTCCCATCAAAACCAAGGGCTTTATTGCTACGGATATTACGGCCTGGCAACACCACATCGGCGGGTGTTTCATGATCACCATAGCGCAGCATAAGGTCATTCTCTCGGTTGACCTGTTGCAACGAGGCGATCATATAATCAAGCTCCGTATTGATACTGGCAGCGGAAAAATTTCCGCCTTCCAAATAATCAGTGACGCGTTCTATGGGAAGCTCACGCGCGATTGTAATCACCATGCCATTTATGGGCGCAATGTCGAATGTTACATCACCACCCGCGGTTTGCCCCGCACCCGTGATCGTGTAGCCACTCGCCTGCTTGGCACCATCCAGATACACCGCCAAATCCTCACTCGCGAAGATCGGAAACGGATAGCTGAACCCCGTATCTACACCGTCCGCGACATAACGCACGATCGGAACAATATCGGGTATCTTAATGTGTTCAGACATTATTTTTCTCCTTCGAAAATAAAAAAAGCCGCCGAATGGCGACTTTGATAATTCTGTTTTTATTATGATGGATCGTTAAGCGTCCAAATGCGGTACATCATATGTATCGTCTTCTTCCTCAGCATAGCCGTTCTCTTCCATTTCGGCGCGCTCACTGAGTTCATAGGAAATATAAGATTGCACCATTTTTTGACCGCCTATGTCATAGGTAAAACGCTCGCCACACTCTTCATGAATTGCATGATACAACTTTTCATCCGCGGTCATGATAACAACTTCATCATCTTCATAGATCACCTCTTGGCCATGCTGCACGGCGAAATCTTCCATGACACTATAGAACGCATCTTCGGAAATCCCGCTTTCAAACGTATCCGCGGTGGGCGCTAACTCACCTGTACCATCCTGCCCCAAAGTAACCCCGGGCTTTGAATAGTAATTCATCGCGATAATGTATAGGCCTTTTGGATCCAACGAATCATTATTGAACGTATCAAGTGTTTGCATCATCTCTTATCATCCCTACTCTTTTTTATAATTAAGAGCGGATAATACAACAAGATTACGGCATTATGCAAATCATAATACCCCACCAATAATACGCGCACCTGCGGTTAAATTATTCAAACGATTGCGCTCCTCAAGTTGGGTGCGTTGCAGAACATTAAGCGATGCGCTTTGTCCTAAATTTTGATCGATGGCATTCAGGCGCAACGTGTCCAGAGCATCACGGCGCGCTTTTTCATCACCCGATTCCTCGAACAGGCCGAGCAGCACCGCTTGGGATGACCCCGCGCCTGATCCGACACCCTGTGCTCCAAAATTGGCACGTTGACGGGCTACGGCGCGGCGCAACGCGGCCTTACGCTCATCCTCATTTGCCTGCGCATCCAGGGCGATACGCTCTCGATCTAACGCTGCATCTTGCGCGGCCTGTTGCTGTTGCAGGTTTTGGCGTTGCTGTAATTGGTCGAGCGCTTGGTCTTGCGACTTACGGCGTGAAAATTCATTCACCGCCAGCCCAACGCCTTGCGTGACCAGAGTCGTGGTTAATAATGGTACAAGTGCAGCCATTGTCGTTTCCTTTTCTTAATCATTCACTTTAATTTCTGTCGCCACCGAGAGCAGCGTAAAGGGGAGTGGCAGGCTCTGTTCGATCCGCCAGAGGGGTGTAACGCCCTGCTTCTGCCAGCCTAAGCTCCGTACGCGTACATCACCACTAACCAGTGGATTAGGGTCACCCAGTGTGATCGTATCGCCAAAATCCTTGAGCGAAACATCCTTTAGCCCTCGCCCGACATCAAGCCGTAAAGACGCGGTATCCTTAAGCCGAAAGATCGCCTCAACCAATCGTAACTTGCGCCCCGCACCGACCTTTCCAACTTCATTGGGCGGCAACGGTTCAATGATATGGGTGTATGCGAGGCCAATCTGCACTGCGGCGGCAGGTTCAGAAAGGGTCACTGACCCACCAAGAACCGTTTGATCGGGGATCACCACACCGTCTGCAACGATGGAAACCTCTTGATCCTCTAAGTGATCCAGACCGGACCACACCGTTGCAGGCGAGCCCACCTGACCCGATAATGCAGAATCCAAATTAAGGGCAGCGTCAAACTGTTCAATAAAATAATCGCCATCACGCAGGACGAGCATATAAACCTCATCCCCGACCACGGCGACAGATTTAACCAAGCCGTTTGTTTCATGCAGTGTCCAAGCCGATACTTTTTCGGCGCGGAACACGGTGAGGGTCGCAAACTTTCCATCTTCGCGCACCACGAACAACAAGCGATTTTTTTGATCGTAGTCCTGATCAATCGGCGTTCCGATGATGTTCCGTGAGAGCAGCGCCAAATCAGTGGAGGTATAGGCTTGCTCCAGATCTGTATAAAGGAACTCATAAAGCTCCTGCCCGCTACGCGCACAAAAGAGCGTCGCACCATCAACATTCACGGGCGGGATATAACGATCTATCCGTGACCCTGTGCGGGTTTGCCTACGTATTTGCACACTGACGGGGGTGAGCGGATCACCCGTAACCATCCATTCCGCGCCGCTTGTGAATACCTGCAAATGACGGGAGGAAAAAATTCCACGTATCGCATTCACTTGGTCGGAAAGGATTGAAAATTCAATCGCTTCATCGTCCAGGCCATCGCCGAGATCAAAATTGAACAAATCCCCTGATTTTGAAAACCATAAACGATTGGGTAAATCACGACTGCCGCCAATGACCAAACGATCTTGGTGAAACGCCACAGTCACGGGATATCCGCGCGCGGCGCTAAAGGCTTGTTCGAACCAATCAATCGTTGCATCCGTATCAGCCAGATGGAGAAACTCTTCACTGCTAACATCCTCTGCATCGTAATGAGGATTGGGCTTTGGAATTACCGTCCCGCTGACCACCGTTGGCGAGTCAAAATCCGTGATATCGATATCAATGCCGCGCACACGAAGACGCGTGCCCTCATGCCCTGCTTCGAAGATATCCGCCGAGGCCGTCAGGGTAATATCCCCGCTCACTGCGCTTGGCGTGAGCGTCATGTCACTGGCGGCGAATTTAAAAAACGGCTGAAAAATGATGTTGTTATCACTGAAAAACGACCAATCACTTAATGTCCACACCCCGCCGATTGATCGTACCAGTTTTTTCGGTGGCACATCAGGATGGGTGAGCAGCAGCGTATCCGCGCTCTGTGTCCATGCAAGCTGTTGAATTTGCGTAGTTGTCCATGGTGCGCTCAGCGTGACCTCTTTCACTCCGCCGGAATAGATATCAATTTGCTCATCTGTAATCACAAGCAATGCCGTTTGCTGGGTGTTAAACTCAAACGCGATGACTTTGCCGTCCCCAGCCGCCGTGTCGATATAGCCAAGCCCTGATCTGCGCGTTACGCCGCCTGTCGGGTTGATAAACACATTGCGCAGCGTCAGCGCGCCATTATCATAGGCACGCAAATCCCCGCGCCCCAATAAATCACGGCTCACCTCCCCCGCGGTGAAGGTGGTTTTGATATCTCTAATTCGTGTCATGATTTTTCCTTAATTATTAAATGAGGGCATAAAAAAACCGAACAACGCGGTGCGGTGCTTCGGGCACAAAAAAACCGCCAAATGGCGGGGCATATAAATGATTATATTTAATATCCTTAAAGATAAGGGTCTTTATCAGGCTCTATGTAAGGTCTGATCGGGTGTTCCACCAAATCGGAATAATCAACCTCCGGCAGGTCTTTTAACGACACATATTCACCATCGGCAACAACGGTGACACTGGTATCAAGGCCGGCATTTTCGTAGTAATCCAGCTCTTCTTCATCAGGGCTGGAAACCTCCACCTTAACACCACGAACAAGCGCAAAGATTTTACCAATACTTGCTGTTACTTTATCCAATGTTGTCTTTACGTCTTCCAAAACCATCTCTTTTTGTTAGAAAAAAAGCCCGTTAGATACGGGCTTTGAAATACTATTTTCATGAAATATCGATTAAATACCGAGAATTTCATTATGGTCTTCATCATCAACGACAGGATGTACTGGCGCCTTTACAGGTTTTACACCAGCTTCTGCCGAAGCATCTGCGCCTTCATATGCAACGAAAACAGCACCTTCAGCGCCTAAGCTTTCATCCGCCTGCGGATCAAAACCACCTTTGATATTATCAATATTATCGATACCCATACTTCACCTATATATTTTTTGTTTAACTGATGCACTATTCTAACTGATCATTAATGTAAACGTCAAGAAAATGTCTTATTTCTATCAATCACGCACCTTAATCAGAGTAAAGTCCTCAATTTTCCCCGGAGTATCTTGCTGCGCATCAATTTGGCGGGCACGTTCAAACTCGCGCTCAGCCAACCGAAGCATAGTTTCTGAGCGTGATGTGTTCTCCGTCACCGGAATGGTGAACTCTGCCGCTAATTTTGCAATCAATGCAGAGTCGAAATACGGCGGAAAGCTCGCCTCATCCGGCCTGAAAACATAGGTCAACACAACATCTGGCGCGTTGGTATGTAGCGCACCACTAGCGATGCGGTAATTTAGGCCGCGCCCGCGTGTGCCTGATCCTGCGCTCAAGGCACGCAGAAAATCATTCGGCAGTTGGTAAGCGTAGCTATAATCCGCAATCGGCGCACTGGCGAGTTGATCAAGCACAATCTGCCCACTGGCAAAGCTCCACGCATACGCCGAAAGCAACGCATCGCGCACCTGCGGATAAAGCGCACCTGCGATCTCACTTTCCGCTGTGCCGTCATCGAAACTTGTAATCGGCGCCGCGCCAATTTTGATGAGCGCACGTGAGCACAGCCCAATATCTGTTAATGCCATCCTGAAATCTCCTTAAAAATCTTAATAAAAAAGCAACAGCCGCAGGTTATTTTAAAACCCACGGCTGCGCTTATTCGATACCTGATCTTTCACGAAATGCGGCAAAGGCGAGCGTCATATAAGAGGAGGAACGCTACGAGCCTTTACGGCAACATCCAAGGCCGGATCATATATAATCGGCTTCTTTGAAAGGAACAGTGTCTACGTGACTAACGCCAATCGACATTAAACATAGGCTGTTATGGTGACGTTGCTGCCGTCATTGGCGGTGACAACATAAAATGTCGTCGCCGGGGTTCCATCGGTATCGATATTCGCAATAATCAAATCATTCACATTCAACATACCCGCGGCCGCGCTGAGGTATCCCGCGCCCTCGACACTGCTGTCGATGCTGGTGTAATGCCACAATGTGAAGTTGTTCGCGTACGCAAGCACGCTTAAATCAGATGCTTTAAAAGCCATGATTTATCTCCTTATTTTTAAAATTGATGGGGATTAGTCGGGGGTCTCATCGCAATTAATGACAACGATTCCGCTCTCATCAATCAGACCTGCGCCCTGACTCATCATGTTGTTCACAAAGTGGGCGGCGCGATCACCGTGCCATGACACATCCGTTTGCACATCACTCGCTGCGGCGTGACCGACAGCCGTTTTGTGATAGTAGAAACAAGAGCGGATATCATCGACATCCACAGGAAGACCGGAATGCGGCACAAAAATTGTACCTAAGAACATTTTCGCCTGTGTTATGCTCGCAAACGGTAAGGCATCCTTACCGACATAATCGGCATTGACGAATTCCTCAATAGAGAGCAAATCGCTCCACTGTTTCCAACCGACAATACAGTATCTCTGCGCGTCGTCAGGCACATCGTTCGATCCGAATGTTTCGAAGGCGCTCAGGATTTTATCCTTGGTCATCCCGACATTACCATCGGCAATGACTTGTGATGATGCCCCCTCTAACGCAGCAATAATAAGCTCATCAGTTTTGCGCCCCAATGCGTGCGCACCAGCATTGGCAATCACCTGACGTTCATCGATATTGGTTTTCAATTCATCAAGACGATCAACCCAATCACCGGCGTAATAATCGCTCAAGACCACCTCGATGTTGGCGTGATCCAAATTCATCACCGGCACCATGCCATGCGTTGATTTTGTGCTCGCCGTGCCTTTCCCGACCTTTTGGAAAACCGCGGAAGAGCCATTGACGTTTGAAATTGTCCGAACCGTGTTTCTCAACTTCGATCCCTGACGCTGGTAGGCCTCATGCACTTCGCGCTCGAACTGCTTGATAAAAGCCTGATCTATCGTAGTAGACATACGTAAACCTCATTTTCTGTAAAAGTTAATATTGAAAGAAAAATCCGCTTTTGGTTGTCTTGTGAAAAGGCCGCTGAGAGGATGAAAGCAACGCATACAGGCACATACGAATGTGTTCTCTGTAAAAAATAATGACGCTCAAGTTTTTAAACGAGTCGCTATTATGGCGTTGATAAGGACAATATTAGGAATATAAACCCAATATGTCAAGGTAAAAATTAATAATTGTGGGTATTATGGGCAAAAGGTTAATTTTGCCTTAATTTTGCCAGAAATTTATATTAGCTTATTTTCATAAATAATTAATTGTAAAAGATAAAGTTATGTTTGGTAAAGTTATATCATCACCCGCAAAAGAGGACAGAAACGCCCTTTTGCAAAAGAACAGACAGTTCGCGCGTCGATCCGATGACCGCTGCGTGAGCATTATTAACGGACAAATGCATCCTGTAGAAAACTGGAGCAATGGCGGCATGATGATTGCGGCAGATGAACGCCTATTCGCGATTGATCAAGAATGTGTTTTCACCCTTAAATTCAAGCTTCGTGATGAAATCATGGAAATTGACCACAAGGCCAAGATCGTACGCAAGGCACCGAATAAAATTGCCTTGCAGTTTTTGCCGCTCTCTAAGGCCGTACAGACACGGTTCCAACAGGTTGTAGATGACTATGTGTCACAACGCTTTGCAGAATCGCAGTCGTAAAAAGAATTAAAAAGTTGAGAGAATAAAAACCTTCCGTGAATATTCGCGGAAGGTTTTACTTTTGAAGGCATGAACACTACGCCCTATTTCCCGTACATGTTCTGAAACCCTTCGGTGACTTTTGCCACAAAAGCCGGATCTTTATCGCGCCAATATTTCGGATCACGCATCATGGATGATAACTCCGCCTCGTTCGCGCCGCCTTGTGCGGCTGAGCTATCACGGCTTAAACGCGGCTCATTCCCCTTCATCATACGGTGAAGCGCGATCACCCCCTCATAGGACGATGACAAATTATCCAGAACATCCGCAGGCAAATTCTTTTGCCCGAAGGATAATAACTGACGCGACATCACCTTCCATTGCTCTGCACCTCCGAAATGATTGATCAGTTTTTCAACTTCGCGATCTGCATTAAAGTCCGCAGCAATTTCCTTAAGCATAGGCACCATTTTATCCGCCGCCATATCATAAACAACCTGCGCCTGTTCATGGGTGAACCCCATATCGTGCAGGCGTTTATTGATCTCCTCATCCGGCTGAAACAATCCGTGATCGCAATTAATGCAATATTCTTCGGGTGACTTTGGCGGCTTTGGGTTTTGCGATAATTTATGTTCCAACGCGCGGTAGGATTTGGCCAATATATCAATTTTCACTTCGCCTGTTTCAGGGTCTTTGAATTTTTCCGGTATATCGGCGTTCAGTAAATTGTCTTCAGTCATATTTTGATACTCCTTTTGGTTCAGAATTATTCTGCTGGTGGTTGGTTTTGAATTCGCTCTTCCATAACGGTAGACAAATCAGGCAGGATTTCACTGCGGATTAAATCACTGGGCACGGCCAAAGCCTCCCCCAGAAAACGTGCCGCGGCGGGTATATCAATCGACAATGCCGCCTCCGGCCCCATCGCAATAACAGAGGAAATCCAGCTTAATGTGTTTTGTACGTTGCGCTGCCCTTGTGAGCGCGCGAGCGGTGATCGGTAATCCACCGCAACGAGACGCCCATCAAGCGAGATATCAGGCACTTCCCCGCGCCTGCGTAAAATTGCAAAGGCACGTTTAATCAACGGCGTGAGTAGCTCCGATTGCAGCCGTCCGTACGTTGCCCCCAAAATCAGGGACATTTCGGCCGAGCGCTCAATCACTTCTGTCGCGGTCATACGCGCGCCATTCGCAGGCAGTAACTTATCAGTCAGCAACGCATGACGAATACGGGCTTGCAGATTATCGAGCATAAGCTGTGAGACATCAAAACGCCCTGGCATATCCAGTGGCTGCAACCCTTTTGATCCAATCGCCTTCGGGATAATGCTCCCCGGGGTCAGTTCGATATTGGCGGGGTTCAAGACACCGTCATCATCGGCCTGCCAAATGCCTGTTACCGCAATCGAGGCATTCTTCAAAATCAGTTCCACGACCTTATTCGCGGTTTTGATATCCGGCAGAGCCTTCATCACAGGTGATCTGCCATAAATCTCTCCGGGGGATTTAATCCAACGAAAATTAATAATTGGCGAATTAGAAAAGCTGCCGCTTTGTAAAATGACTGGCTGATCAGGGTTGTGGAATAAAAATGCCGCGTATTCGTAAACCAAATCACTCGGCAAAACAGATTCGAGCACATCAAACTTGGTTTGCGGGTCACTCGCGGCCGCTTTCAGAACATCGGGCGGTATTTCCGCGAACGGGTAACGCGCTGTCAGTTGGTCAAGTGTCATCGGCAATGTTCTGAATGACCCGTCCAGAAAGCCTGTTGCCCCCTCCTCCAACACTATATTCTTGAGCGGAACAGCATGAAAATTAAACGCGGAAAATTCACCCGGCTCAGCTTCTTCAAATGAAAGAGACGCCGTCCCGCCAACCACAAGATCAAGATAGCATTGGTGGATCTCTACCGCGAAGTTAGAGCGATCAAAGTGCGCTTGAATAATTTTTGCGGCTTGCTCTAACACTGGTGCGAGCGCATCGGCCTCTGATGGTGATAAATCCGGCCCGGGTTTAAGGCCGAACCATTGCGACCAACTAGGCGTTAAATTACCAAGCAGGCTTGCCGCGAGTTGATCTGCGGCGTCCATAGCCGTGGCATCATATATATTATTGGTGCGCGCCTGACCGGGGCTAAGTTGGGCGTTAAAGCCGCCGCGTTGCGGCAGGGCAAAATCATAACACTCCTCCCATAGATTATTCCATACGTCACGATGTTTGCGCGCGCTGTTATAACGCTCCACCAGCATACGCGCGTGCAACGGATCATCTTGCGATGATGTTTCGTTCTTTACTGTTTCGACAATCATGTCTTTATCCTTCCTCTATTCACCCAAAAGCGTCTTTCGCGCCTTGCTTTGATCTATCTCACGCAGAAATCCTTGAAAACTTGTCGCAATCGTCCCAAAACGACCGCGTCCACGCGAGAGCAAGCTTCTTTCACGCTCTGTTGATTCATTTGCGGCGCGCTCCTGCGCACTCAGCGTGGATTGTGTTGATGTCTGCGCTACAGGCTGAGGGCTTGCCACAGGCACCTGCACTATTTGTGTTTGTGGTACTTTGGGGGTTGAGCTTAAACTTCCCATGCTAAATCTCCTTTATGTACTGAATTCTTATGACCGTGTTCTTGCTCCATCAATAAATGGCGATAAAGCTGCCACGGCGTGAAAATAAATCTTTTGTGAATACCGAGAATACGCTTGCAAGCCTCTACGCAGGTAAACAGCATAATCGGGGCAGAGCGTTTAATCTCGCGTGCTATGTTGGCCTTTATGACGTGGCTACCCCGCTCTTCCAGCCAAGCAGGAAGATCAAACTCTATCGGCATACTGTGCACCACCACTTCCATGTAATTAGCCATCGGATCGACACTGATCCAATTTTGTCCGTCATGGATTAAAACAAAACAATGGCGAAAACCTTCCTTACACAAACTAAGCCAAGGTAAATCCGTTTGATTGGTAAAGATAATCCACGCCTGTTGCGGGTTAAGTCCTGCGATTTCATTAATATTTGACTGTTTCATCATTCTGCTGCCACTCCTTCATAACTTGGAAATAAGCTTGGGGTCGCATAGCCATCATTCTGGCTGAACTGCGTAATCCAATGTTTTTGGGCAATGATTCCTTTATCCTCCATCACCGGACGCATACGATCAAAAGCCTCACGCCACAGATAAAAAGCGCGCTCTTCCTTTGCACGGCGTACATCAGGCGCCATGTGACGACGCCCGTAATGACGCAGCACAAGCAAGTGATCACGTTGCAATCTTCGTTTTCGGTATAATCCATCAATAACTTTCAGAATATCCACAGGCTCGCATGGCCTGCGAACAACGCTTGCACCAGATACATATTGGGCACCGTCATTGCGCGCTTGTTGTGCGGCAATAAACCAAAACCATGCCTCCTCGACGGAATCAAACGGTACGCATTCTTCGGCCACGAACATAGGGCTATTCTTGGCTTTTATATCTCTGGTGTTGCGGTTCATGCCTACGCCTTTCTTGTTTTTTGTTTTGGATGACTATTTTTGTGTGCAAAAAAAGAAACAAATGTTCTCTTTATGTTCTCATTTATGATATAAAGAAAATCCGAAGTCAAGGAAAAAATAGGAATAATTTCTTATTTACCTTTTGCCGCATAAATGGGATTACTGTCCTAAGTCAGTTTTTTTAATCATGACAGACAGGTCATCACTTATGTTTACACACGCACAAATTTGGCAGGGATTAGACAGCCTTGCATCTGCCAAAGGTTACTCCCCTTCCGGCCTTGCAAAACAAGCCGGACTAGACCCGACATCTTTCAACAAAAGCAAACGCATTAGCCCAGAGGGTAAGCCGCGCTGGCCATCAACAGAAAGCTTGGCCAAGGTTCTGTCCGTAACCGATGCAACCATGACTGATTTCATCAGCCTTATTGGGGATGCGCCACAAAAAAGTCTTGGTGCAGATGAGAAAAAAGAAATCGCAGAGCGCGCAGCAAAAGCATTAATTGAAACCGAATCGGTTTTGTTTAACGCGAAAGAGCCATTCACCCTGAAGTCAGGTAAGAAAAGCCCCGTTTATATTGATTGCCGCCGTTTAATTTCATTCGTTCAAGAGCGTAACGCCCTTATGAATGATGCTGCAAAATTACTAACCTCTGATGTGGGCTTAGATAATATGGACTTGCTCGCAGGCGGCGAAACGGCAGGGATTCCATACGGTGCATATATATCTGATCGCTTGAATAAACCCATGATTTATGTCCGTAAAGAGCCCAAAGGCTATGGCCGCATGGCACAAATTGAAGGATTCATGCCCGAAAAGAATAAGGATAAGAAAAAGCCCAATGTGATTTTGATTGAAGATCTTCAAACCGATGGCGGCAGTAAAAAGATATTTATCAATGCCCTGCGCGAAGCCGGCGCAAAAGTTGAACACGCCTTCGTAGTTTTCCATTATGGAATTTTCGAGGCGAGTAAACAAAATATGAAAGACCTTGGCATCACATTACATGCGCTTACCACATGGTGGAGTGTTCTGGATGTTGCCAAAGAAAATGATTATTTCGACAAAGAAACATTAGAATCTGTTGAGGCGTTTTTAAATAATCCTATACAGTGGCAAGATAAAAACGATTAAACGGACATATAATGAAAATCCACTTTCACGCATCAGAAAATCCGCGCCCGCAAGCAGCATACCGTGAGTTAACAGAAAAATACGAGCAACATGATCTGGGCAATGCCGAGGTTATTGTGGTGTTAGGCGGCGATGGCGCGATGTTGCGTGCCTTGCATGAGTTCACCTCATGCTCGTTGCCCATTTACGGGCTTAATCTTGGGACGCTTGGCTTTTTGCTCAATGAGTATAAAAGCGCGGATTTACCAGAGCGCATAGCACGTGCCAAAGAATATGAAATTCACCCATTACGTATGGACGTTATAGACGTTCAAGGTAAAGAGCATAGCGCACTGGCCTATAACGAAGTTTCCCTTCTGCGTGAAACCCACAGCTCCGCCAAAATTATGGTTTCGGTGAATGATGAGGTGCGTATGCCCCTGCTTGTGTGCGATGGCATCATGCTTTCAACACCTGTCGGCAGCACGGCCTACAATTCATCCGCTGATGGCCCTATCGTGCCTTTGGGGGCGAATGTTCTGCCCCTGACGCCGATCAGTGCGTTTAGACCCCGCAGATGGCCGGGCGCACTCTTACCCAACACAGCGTCTGTGCGTTTTGAGATTATCCGCCCGAAAGAACGCCCCGTCAGTGCATCCGCCGATGCAACGGAGATTCGCGATATTGCAGAAGTTAATATTGTCGAGGCGCGCGATGTTTCAGCCACGTTGCTGTTTGATCCGGAAAACCATCTGGAAGAGCGTATATACCAAGAGCAATTCGCGCCCTAAGCTGCACATACCATTGAATGCACACAAATAAACGTGAAGCTGTTTTGCTAAAAATTTGCTATACTCATGGTTGCAAAATTACCAGAGTAATCACAATGCCACAAACAGCACTTATCGCAGAAGACGATGCTATCACACGCACATTTATCGAAATGACGATGCAACGGCAGGGATTCGTTGTTACCGCCGTGGATAGTGGGGAAAAAGCGCTTAACCAAGCGCAGAATGATCAATATGACGTCATCATCACAGACATTATGATGCCCGGCATGGAAGGGATTGAGCTGATCGCCGCACTTGTGGAGCATGCGCCATCAACAAAAATCATTGCAATCTCATCCGAAGGCATGGCGGGACATACCAGCTGTTTGAAATTAGCCGAAACCGTAGGCGCAACCGCGAGTATCCCCAAGCCTGTGATGCCAGAGATACTCATTAAAACCCTGTCTGATATCGGGCTAAAGGTTAAGCGCTAAAATATTTACATTTTACGCGGTTTTGCGGCCTTCACGTCACGCAAACGTCGGCGCTCTGCCAGTCCATTTTCGATCTGATCAAGCTCTTCCAACATTTGTTCGTTAATGCCATCGCCACGCATAATATCATCAGGAATTAAGCCAAGCTTGTTCGCAACATATTGGTATCCCTCAACGAGGTCGCCCAAATCCTGACGAAAACGGTCTTTGTCCATTTTCTCACCGGTTTCTGCGTCCCAAAGACGGCAGTTATCCGGTGATATTTCATCGGCAAGAACAATATAAAGCTCCCCATGCTGTCCCCAAATGCGGCCAAATTCCAATTTGAAATCTACAAGCTTTAAACCAATGCCAGAGAACATGCCGTTCAGATAGTCATTCACACGCCAAGCCATGGCAACCATTTCCTCAAGTTCATAAGGGTCAGCCCACCCAAAGGTGACAATGTGATCTTCTCCGATTAGCGGATCGCCAAGCTCATCTTTCTTATAGTAAGACTCGATCAATGGCTTCGGCAGGATTTCACCTTCCTTCAACCCCAGACGCTTACATAATGAGCCCGCAGCGATATTGCGCACGACAAGTTCAATGGGGATGATATCAACACTATTGACCAGCTGTTCGCGCATATTGAGCATACGAATAAAATGCGTTGGAATACCGATAGCCTCAAGCTTGGTCATCAAATGTGAAGAAATGCGATTATTCATCGCGCCCTTACCATCAATAACGGCATGCTTTTCGCCGTTAAATGCCGTTGCGTCATCCTTAAAATGTTGAATTACGGTTCCCGGTTCCGAGCCTTCGTAAAGAATTTTTGCTTTGCCTTCATATATCTTTGTGCGTTTAGCCATAAAACTATCCTTAAATTTTAATTACCCACCATATAACAATGGATTTAAACAGATTCAAATGATAGAAATCATTTAACGTATATTTTTTGCAAAGCCCTGAGTTCTAAAGGAGACGACTATGACGACATTTGATGATCGCGAAAATGCATTTGAAAGCAAATTTGCCTATGATGAAAAGCTTGATTTCGCTGTCGAGGCACGCCTGTCAAAGCTATATGGCCTGTGGGCTGCAGAAAAACTGGGCCTCAGTGGTGCAGATGCCAACACCTATGCCGGTGACGTTGTTTCCGCTAATTTGGAAGAGCCTGGTTTTGACGATATCTTGCGTAAAGTCAGAAAAGACTTTGACGAAAAAGGTTTAGAAATTTCTGATCATGTTATGGATGCCGAGCTACAGAAATGTCTTGAAGAAGCCAAAAAACAGATTAGTAGTGAGTAAAAGAAGTTAGGAGAATCACAATATGCCCATGGATGCTGCTACGATTGAACAAATGATTATGGAAGGAATTCCTGATGCAACCGTTCGTATTGAAGATTTGCGCGGAGATGGTGATCATTACGCGGCTTACGTCGCCTCCCCCAGCTTTGCAGGAAAGTCACGCGTAGAGCAACATAGAATGGTCTATGATGCTCTTGAAAATAAGGTCGGAAATGAATTACATGCTCTGGCATTGCAAACATCCGTACCGGAATAAAAATAAGGAATTTAAAAATGGAAAACGTAGTATTTACACGCATTCAAAAAGAATTAGATGAGAACGATATCGTATTATTTATGAAAGGCACTGCCGTTTATCCGCAATGCGGGTTTTCATCACTTGTTGTTCAGGTTCTCTCACAACTGGGTGTTACGTTTCGTGATATCAATGTGCTTGAGGATAATGACATCCGCCAAGGCGTGAAAGAATTCACAAAATGGCCAACCATCCCGCAACTATACGTTAAAGGTGAATTTGTTGGTGGATGTGACATCGTACGTGAGATGTACGAGGCAGGTGAATTGCAAAAGCTTTTACAAGATAAAGGTATTCAGATTGCGGCTTAACGCGTGATCTTACTATGTCTGTAAATCCCACACGACATCATTAACCCAAACCCGATGAGTGCGGCGAGCATGGATGTTCCGCCGTATGACACCAACGGCAATGGCGCGCCCACAACGGGGATAAGCCCCATCACCATTGATAT
This sequence comes from uncultured Alphaproteobacteria bacterium, assembly GCA_964015995.1. Classification (GTDB taxonomy): domain Bacteria; phylum Pseudomonadota; class Alphaproteobacteria; order Micavibrionales; family Micavibrionaceae; genus UBA1672. The sequence goes on along the minus strand of CAXHFH010000036.1, from coordinate 3,537 downwards.
GTTAATAAACACATAGAGCGAAAAGTTGACACTAACGCCCAGCGCCAAATAACGCCCAAAATTATGCCTGCATTTCATTGAGGTATTTAACCCCGTAATAAAAATAAACAAAAACAGGCTAAGTAAGAACGCACCACCTAAAAGCCCCCACTCTTCCACCCATAACGTAAAAATGAAGTCCGTTTGTTTTTCAGGCAGGAAATTTAAGTGACTTTGCGTCCCTTGCAAAAAGCCCTTCCCCTCTACACCGCCAGATCCAATGGCAATTTTCGATTGCGTGATGTGATATCCTGCGCCCAGCGGATCAGACTCGGGGTTTAAAAAGGTCATCACACGTGCCTTTTGGTAATCATGTAAGAACTGCCAAATAATGGGCACACTGATCCCCGCCAGAACAATCGCGCTGACGAACAACCATACCGGCGCGCCCGCAATAAAAACCATGGCCGCACCCGCCATAACAATCATCAATGAAGTTCCCAAATCCGGCTGAAGCAGCACAAGGGCAACAGGCGCGATGATAATAAGTACAGGAACAATCAAAAAGGAGAGACGCCGTGCTTGCTCAGGGCCAGAGCCGTGAAAGTGCCGCGCCAACGCCATAACCACCGCAACTTTCATTAATTCCGATGGCTGTAATTGCATAAAACCCAAGTTAATCCAGCGTTGCGCGCCCATACCGACTTGTCCTTTAATCTCAACAAAAACAAGCAACATAAGCCCGATGAAATAAATCGGCCACGTCAGACGATACCACCATTTTATATCAATCAAGGCAACAATAACCATGCCAACCATGCCCACGCCAAAGCGCATTAATTGACGCGATGCCCAAGGGTCAAAATTACCACCCGCAGCAGAATATAAAGACGCAACCCCGATCGTTGCCACAAGTGTAATCAGAATGATCAACCACCAATTTAACTTGGCGAGCTTTTGCGCAAAGCTTAGGTCACTCTCTATGAACATAGAATAAACCATGACTATAACGCCTCCTGATTTTGGCTATCTAATGGTTTTTTGGGCGGCCAGAACACATCGGCTTCTGTCCCTTCAATAATTTCCGGTTGCATCTGGGTACGTGCAGGATCACGCCTCTGTGTTTCTTCTAACAATATTTTTGCCAAAGGTGCCGCCGCGCGCGAACCACCAATACCGTGTTCCACAACAACCGAGCAAACATAGCGTGAGTTTTTGAGCGGCGCATATCCCACAAACAATGCATGATGCCTTTGCTCCCACGGTAAATCTTCGTTTTTAATACCCAGACGTCTTTGCTCCGCCGTAATTCTTTGAACCTGTGATGTACCCGTTTTTCCGCCCATCTGTAAGCCCTCACCCTCTATGCGCGAGGCGTAGGCCGTTCCCTTTTTATTATTCACCACCCTGTCCATACCGCGTAAAACCAGTTTTAAATGCGCTTCTGATATATCAAGCTTATCCCATTGCTCCCGCCCCAAGAACTGATCCCCCAGATACCCCGTCAACCAAGGCTTCACGGCATATCCACCGTTCACCATGCGCGCGGTCATCACCGCAAGTTGTAAAGGCGTTGCGAGCACATTACCCTGCCCGATACTCGAAACAATCGTTTCACCGTGATACCAAGGCTTTCCTAAGACTTTCTTCTTCCACGCGATATTTGGAATGAGCCCGGATTTTTCCTGACCAAGCTCTAACCCGAGCTTTTCCCCAAGGCCGAGTGTATGTGCCATCTCGGCAATCGCATCAATGCCGACCTCAGTGGCCATTTTATAAAAATAAACATCGCATGATTGTTCTAATGAAGCGGCCAGATCAACATCTCCATGCCCCCATTTTTTCCAGCAATGAAATTTATCTTTCCCATATTCATAATGTCCCGGACAATAGACCGTTGTATTCTTGGAGATAACGCCTGCCTTTAAACCCGCAAGCGCAGTCACCATTTTAAAGGTCGAACCGGGTGGGTATTGCCCTGAAATAGCCTTGTTGTTTTGGGGTAAACCGGGGTTGTCGACGATTTCCTGCCATTTATCACTGGAAATACCATTTACAAATAAATTGGGATCAAAGGCCGGATAAGACGCCATCGCATAAATCGCGCCCGTATGTGCATCCATTACTACGGCTGATGCGCTTTTATGCTCTGATAAAGCCTCCATCGTAAAGCGTTGTAATTCGCCATCAATCGAAAGCGTCACACGCCGCCCAGATACCGTATTTTTACGCTTCAGCTCCCTAACCTCACGGCCAATGACATTGACCTCAACTTCCGCCGCGCCCGCGCGCCCTCTTAATGCCTTATCATAGACCTTCTCAACGCCCGTCTTCCCAATCCGAAAGCCCGGTAATCGCAAGACAGGGTCATTCTCTTCTTTGAGATCCTCTTTTGAAACAGAGCGCACATATCCAACAATATGCGCCGTTGCATCACGGTAAGGGTAGGACCGCACCTCCCCGACATCCACAAATATTCCCGGCAAGTCAGGCAGGTTTACTTCAACTTTTGCAACCTCTCCCCACGTTAACCCTTCTCTGATTTTGATTGGAATAAACTTTGCGACACGCTTTGAGCCCTCGAGCACTCTTTCTATATCTCGATCGTCTACATCAATAATATTTTGTAGCGCACGTAACGACTGCTCCATATCATCGCTTTGCTCCGGAATAATCAATGCGCGGTATGTTTGCGTGTTCACCGCCAACGGAACGCCGAAACGGTCAACAACTTGTCCTCTGGGTGGTGGCAAAATTTTGATGTTGATACGGTTCTTATCAGAAAGCATCTTATAACGCTTACCCTGTGCGATCTGCAACCAAGCCAAACGGCCACCAAGAATACATAAGCCAAGCAGCTGCAAACCACCCACGAAGAACGCGCGGCGGCTATATATCTTCTCGCTATATTCATCTTGGTGCATTTAATCCGCCCTAATCCTTTTTAGGTCACCGCACTATATTGCCCTTGAATTTCAGGCAATATCTTATGCAAAACATGTAAAATGAGACTAACGATGGGAAATAAAAGAATGCCGATAATCGCAGACAATACAACCGGATCAATCGCCGCCCATTGCAAATGGACCAAACCAAACAAGGCCCACTGCAAAAATAGAGCAACACAGCTTACGAACATATAACCAAGCCAAATGACTATAAATGGTTGCCCTGTCAGGAAGAGGCGTTGCGATGTGACATTATGCCTTAACACGAGCAAAATAAGGGCGTTCACGCCCACTGGCCAACCACTCAGCATGTCCAAACAAATACCGGCAAAGAACGTAAGGAACGGCGGGATAATCGTCGGACGGTAAATCGACCAGTAATAAAAAATCATGACAATAAACGGTATATCAAGCGTTATCGAAAGCGGCGCGGATATAGAGATAATATTCAGCAAATACAACAAAAACATGAACACGTAAACGGCGCACAAACGTACAAAAATATCCAGATATTCCGTGAATGACTGCATGATTACTTTTACCTTTTTACTACCGGGTATCCCTGTCTCTTATACACATCTGACGCTGCCGACGAATCCAGAGGTGGAGG
>CAXHFH010000035.1:0-21130 GCA_964015995.1 uncultured Alphaproteobacteria bacterium | reverse complement strand
TGATCGCACCAATCGCGATGAGCGAAGGTCTTCGTTTCGCGATCCGTGAAGGTGGCCGCACAGTCGGCGCCGGTGTCGTCAGCAAAATCGTAGAATAATGTGTTAAAGCGAATAGGATAAAGAAAATGGATACGCAAAGCATCAGGATCACACTTAAGGCATTTGACCACCGTATTTTAGATACGGCGAGCGCCGAAATTGTGAATACAGCAAAGAGAACAGGCGCCAGTGTACGTGGTCCGGTACCTTTGCCGAACAGAATTAAAAAGTTTTCTGTTATTCGTTCGCCACACGTTAACAAAGGTTCTCAGGAGCAGTTTGAGATGCGCACACATAAGCGTCTTATGGATGTTGTTGAGCCAACCCCGCAGACGATTGATGCTTTGATGAAGCTTGATTTGCCCGCAGGTGTGGATGTTGAAATTAAAATCGGTCAGATGGCGGCTTAATTAAAGGCTTAAATTGACACTAAGTTGGCCTAATGTTTGGTCAACCTCTGGAAAGGAAGAAGAAAAATGAGAACTGGATTGATTGCACGTAAAGAAGGCATGAGCCGTATATTCGATGAGGATGGGCGTCACATACCTGTGACTGTTCTGAAAGTTGATGAATGTCAGGTGATTGCTATTCGTAGTGAAGAAAAAGATGGCTATGTTGCTGTTCAACTTGGCGCAGGTAAGGCCAAGGTTAAGCGCACATCTAAGCAAAACCGTGGTCACTTTGCGAAAGCCAAAGTAGAGCCGAAGAAAAAGCTTGCTGAATTCCGTGTTTCTAATGAAAACATTTTGGAAGTCGGTGCAGAGCTTGGTGCGAACCACTTTGTGGCAGGTCAGTATGTTGATGTGACGGGAACATCTATTGGTAAGGGTTTTGCCGGTGCGATGAAGCGTCACAACTTTGGTGGCTTGCGTGCAACGCATGGTGTGTCTGTTTCTCACCGTTCGCATGGTTCGACAGGTCAGTGTCAAGATCCTGGTCGTGTTTTCAAAGGTAAGAAAATGGCTGGTCACATGGGTGCAGAGCGTGTAACAACGCAGAACCTAGAGATCGTCGGAGTTGATTTGGAAGATAACCTTATTCTTGTTAAGGGTGCGGTACCGGGTGCAAAGCAGGGTTGGGTTTTAATTAACGATGCCGTTAAAAAGCCTGCACATGCAGATGCGCCATTGCCCGCCGGATTGAAAGTCGACGAAAAAGCGATGGCGGCCGAGCAAGCAAAATTGGATGAGGAAGCTGCCGCAGCAGCAGCCGAAGCCGAGGCCGAATTAAGAGCACAACAAGAAGAAGCTCTAAAGGCAGCAGAAGCTAAAGCAGCTGAAAATGCTGAAGAGAAGCCAGAAGAGAATAAGGAAGACTAGTCATGAAAGTGTCAGTAAAAACAATAGAGAATAAGGCGGCAGGGGAAATTACCCTTGATAAGTCGGTCTTCGGTGCGGAAGTGCGTCAAGACATCCTTCATCGCATGGTGAATTATCAGCTCGCAAAGCGTCGTTCTGGTAATCATAAAGTGAAGCAACGTCACGAAGTAACCGGAACTGGTAAGAAGCCATGGGCGCAAAAAGGAACAGGCCGAGCACGTGCCGGTGACTTGAAGCGTAACATTGACCGTGGCGGTGCCACTGTTTTTGGTCCGGTTGTCCGTTCACACGCAGTTGATCTTCCTAAGAAGGTTCGTAAGCTTGCGTTGAAAATTGCACTGTCTGTTAAGGCATCTGAAGGCAAGTTGATCATTATTGATGACGTTAAGGCGAAGTCACATAAAACCAAGCCGATGGCAGATGCTTTATCAAAGTTTGGTTTTGACTCAGCGTTGATCGTGAGTGGTGCCGAAGTTGATGTAAACTTTGCGCGCGCAACTGCAAATTTACCACGTATTGATGTGGTCCCATCACAGGGTGCGAATGTTTATGACATTCTTCGCCGTGATGTTTTGGTGCTCACTAAAGATGCAGTCAATGATTTGACTGAGAAATTGAAAGGTTAGAACAATGGCAAAGGCGAAAGAAAAGAAAAGAGCAGCCGCAGAATGGATGTATGAGATCATTAGATCACCACACATCACAGAAAAGGCAACATTGGGAAGCCAGCATTCACAGGTAACTTTTAAAGTGCCGAATTCTGCGACCAAGCCACAGATCAAAGAGGCCGTTGAAGTTCTGTTTGATGTGAAGGTCAAGGGTGTTAACACGCTTATACAAAAAGGTAAGAACAAGCGCTTCCGTAATATTGTTGGTCGCCGTTCTGACTTTAAAAAAGCAGTTGTGACTTTGGAAGAAGGCCAAACGATTGACACCGGCGTAGGTGTTTAAATATAAGGTTTAATGCAAATCATGGTGGCTCGCCGAGAATGAGTAGAAGAAGGAAATAAGACAATGGCATTGAAAAAATTTAACCCGATTACTCCTGGTACACGCCAGTTGGTTCAGATTGATAGATCTGACCTACATAAAGGTGATCCAGAAAAATCATTGACCGAAGGTTTGACAAAGTCAGGCGGTCGTAACAATACAGGTCGTATTACGTCACGTCACATTGGTGGCGGACATAAGCGTAAGTATCGTAAGATTGATTGGAAACGTACAAAATGGGATATGGAAGCGACAGTAGAGCGCATTGAATATGACCCGAACCGTACGGCATTCATCGCATTGATCCAATATACAGATGGTGTGAAGGCCTATATTATTGCGCCTCAGCGTTTGAAAGTTGGTGATAAGGTTGTTGCAGGTAACAAGGTTGATATTAAGCCCGGTAATGCAATGCCGCTTAAGAATATGCCGGTTGGTACAATCATTCACAATATTGAAATGAAGCCTGGTAAAGGTGCGCAGATGATCCGCTCAGCCGGAACATATGCACAGCTTGTTGGTCGTGATCAGGGTTATGCTCAGATCAAACTAGCATCTGGTGAGCTTCGTGTTGTTTTATCCGAATGTATGGCTTCTGTAGGTGCGGTTTCAAACCCGGATCACATGAATACAAATATGGGTAAAGCCGGTCGTAACCGTTGGAAGGGACGCCGTCCACATGTTCGTGGTGTTGTGATGAACCCGGTTGATCACCCACATGGTGGTGGTGAAGGTAAGTCATCTGGTGGTCGTAATCCTGTTACACCTTGGGGTGTGCCGACTAAAGGGTATAAGACGCGTAAAAAAGGTAAAGACAGCGATAAGTACATTATCCGCCGTCGTAAAAAGAAATAAGGTTTATAAGGAGCAGTAAAGATGGCACGTAGTGTATGGAAAGGCCCGTTCGTAGAAAGAAGTCTTCTGAAGAAAGTTGATGAAGCAAGAGCGAGTGGCAAAAACACAGTTATTAAAACATGGTCACGTAGATCAACAATTCTGCCGAACATGATTGGTTTGACATTTGGTGTGCATAACGGGAAAAAGTTTATTCCTGTGGTTGTTTCTGATCAAATGATTGGGCACAAGTTGGGTGAGTTCGCGCCAACAAGAACGTTCACAGGCCATGGTGCAGACAAAAAAGTCAAGAAATAGAGCCTCATAGGTTAAAGTAAGGAAGAAGAAAATGGGACAGTCAAAAAACCCGAGAAGAGAAAAAGATAACGAAGCAAAAGCATTTGCGAAGTATGTTCGTACTTCCCCGCAAAAGCTAAACCTTTTGGCGCGTACAATTCGTGGCAAAAGTGCATCACGTGCTTTGATTGATTTGGAATTCTCACAACGCCGTATTGCACAAGACGTTCGTAAGCTGTTACAGTCTGCCGTCGCAAATGCGGAGAATAATCACGGGCTTGATGTTGACCGTTTGATCGTATCCGAAGCGTATGTTGGCAAAAGCGTTATGATGAAGCGTTTCCGTGCACGTGCACGTGGCCGTGGAGCACGCATTCACAAAACAATCAGTAATATGACGATTATCGTCAAAGAAGCAGAAGAGGCTTAAGTTATGGGACAGAAGATTAATCCAATCGGTTTAAGAGTGGGCATTAACCGTACGTGGGATTCACGTTGGTACGCCGGTCGCGATTACGCGGACAAGCTGATTGATGATTTGAAATTGCGTGAATATGTGCAAACACACTTGAAGGCCGCTGGTATCAGTAAAGTGATTATTGAACGCGCCGCAAAATCAACTAAGGTGACAGTGCATACTGCGCGCCCCGGTGTGATTATTGGTAAAAAAGGTGCGGACATTGAAAAGCTACGTCAGCAGCTTTCTCGTCGTGCCGGTGGTGAAGTTAGTTTGAACATCGTTGAAGTGCGTAAGCCGGAAGTCGATGCACAGTTGGTAGCCGAAGGTGTGGCACAACAGCTTGAGCGCCGTGTTTCTTTCCGTCGTGCGATGAAGCGTGCAGTTCAAAATTCTTTGCGTTTTGGCGCACAAGGTATTCGTATTAACGTATCGGGTCGTTTGGGTGGTGCAGATATCGCGCGTACTGAATGGTATCGTGAAGGTCGTGTGCCTTTGCACACACTTCGTGCAGATGTTGATTACGGTACAGCCGAGGCGCTTACAACATACGGAATTATTGGTGTAAAGATTTGGCTTTATAAGGGCGATATCATGGAAAATGATCCAATGGCTCGTGATAAGAAAATATCTGAAGCACAAGGCGGAGCGCCTAAAAACAGATTTTAAAAAGAAAGTTACGAAAGTACTGGATTTTTAAATAAAAGTGCGATAAGGTCGCGCGAAATTTAAGAAAAGCTTTATTTTTAAAGCGCCATATGGGAACTAGAGTTCATAGAGCTAAAAGTCCATGTGATCGAATTTTTTTTATGCCTGCGTTGAGCGATTTACAAAGGCAAGGTTAAGGAAAGACGGAAAAGAGATGTTAAGTCCAAAGAAGTTTAAACACCGCAAACAGTTTAAAGGCCGCATCCACGGGAATGCGAAAGGTGGCACACAGCTTGCTTTTGGTTCGTATGGTTTGAAGGCGCTTACACCTGATCGCGTTACTGCGCGTCAAATTGAAGCGGCGCGTCGTGCGATCACACGCCACATGAAACGTCAGGGTAAAGTATGGATCCGTATTTTTCCGGATGTTCCGGTAACGGCAAAGCCTTTGGAGGTTCGTCAAGGTAAGGGTAAGGGCTCTCCTGAATATTGGGCGGCGCGTGTTAAGCCTGGCCGTATTATGTTTGAATTAGATGGTGTGCCAGAAGATGTGGCACGTGAAGCTTTGGCTTTGGCAGCGATGAAGTTGCCCGTGAAAACAAGATTTATTAAGCGCGTTGGTGCTACCGAGGAGGCTGCGTAATGAATACATCTGAAGATTTAAGAGCGAAAACAGTTGATGAGCTTGTGAAGATTATTGTTGATCTTCGTAAGGATCAGTTCAATGCTCGTTTCCAGCAGGCTCAAGGCTCATTGGAAAATACTGCACAAATTCGTAGAAATCGCCGTGATATTGCGCGTGCGAAAACAATTTTAAACCAAAAGCGTCAGGAAGAAGCGAAAAAGCCTTCCGGTAAGAAAGCCGCTTAAGAGGAGATTTAATCCATGCCACGTCGTGTATTAGAAGGAAATGTTGTTAGTGCCAAGCGTGACAAGACCATTACGGTTATTGTTGAGCGTCGCTTTATGCACCCAATGTACAAAAAATATATTAAAAGCTCGAGCAGATATACTGCGCACGATGAAAGTAACGCAGTGCAAGAAGGTGACCGCGTTTCAATTATTGAGTGTCGCCCGATTTCAAAAACAAAGCGCTGGACTGTTGTGACTGGCGATCAGCCTGAGACAAAAAAAGAAGCAAAGAAATCTGCTGCTAAGAAAGCGACTGCTCCTAAGAAGGCTGACGCTAAAAAAGAAGAGGCAAAGCCAGCGGCTAAAAAAGATGCCCCTAAGAAAGAAGCCAAAAAGGCGGATAAGAAGCCAGCTGCTAAGAAAAAAGCACCGGCTAAGAAAACAAAAGCTACTAAGAAGGACGCGTAAGTCATGATACAAATGCAATCCCGTATGGCTGTAGCCGATAATAGCGGCGCGAGAGAAGTGCAGTGCATTAAGGTGCTCGGTGGTTCACACAGGCGCACGGCGAATATTGGCGATGTTGTTGTTGTTTCTGTTAAAGAAGCAATTCCACGCGGTAAAGTTAAAAAAGGTGATGTTCGTCGCGCCGTAATTGTACGTAGCCGTTTTGGTCTACAGCGCAAATATGGTGAGAAAATTCGTTTTGATACAAACGCTTGCGTTTTGATCAGCACAAACGGTGAGCCCATCGGTACACGTATTTTTGGCCCGGTTACGCGTGAGTTGCGTGCAAATGGGTACATGAAAATTATTTCATTGGCATCGGAGGTGCTCTAGACATGGCACAGTCACAAACTAGAAATAAATTGAAGATTAAAAAAGGCGATCAGGTCGTTGTTTTGACAGGCCGTGATAAAGGCGCCAAAGGCGAAGTCCTTATGGTTCTTCCTGAAAAAAGACGTGTTGTAGTGCAGGGTGTGAATCTTGTGACGAAACACCAGAAGCCGACACAGGTTTCACCAGGTGGTATCCAAAAAAAGGAATTGCCAATTCATGTATCAAATGTTGCGATTGCAGACCCAAAAACAGGTGAAGCTACGCGCGTAGGCTACAAAACATTGAAATCCGGTAATAAAGTTCGCGTAGCGAAAAAATCCGGCGAAACAATTGAATAATAAGTGTAAGAAGCGAGAAGAGATATGAAACCGCGCTATAAAGAATTATACGAAAAGGAAATCGGTCCCGCACTTGATAAAAAGTACGGCTATAAGAATCCGCACATGCGTCCACGTTTGGACAAAATTGTGATTAACATGGGTGTTGGTGAAGCAACGCAAGATCGTAAGCACATGGATAATGCTGTTAACGATCTAACATTGATTGCTGGTCAGAAGCCACTTGTGAATATAGCGCGTCAGTCAAATGCATCTTTCAAAATTCGTGAAGGTCAGGCAATCGGCACAAAGGTAACGTTGCGCGGCGATCGTATGTATGAATTTCTTGATCGTCTGGTTACGATTGCGATGCCCCGTATTCGCGACTTTCGCGGTATAAATGGCAAAAGCTTCGATGGCCGTGGGAATTACGCGATGGGTGTTACTGAGCACATCATCTTCCCGGAGATTGAGTATGACAAAGTAGATAAAATCCGCGGTATGGACATTGTAATCTGTACGACAGCGGCAAACGATGAAGAGGCAAAAGAACTTTTGAAAGGGTTCAAGATGCCTTTTAGAAACTAATTCAAGAAGACAGAACGTAGCAAGGAAAGAGCATAAGCAATGGCAAAAGTCTGTATGATAGAAAGAGACAAGAAGCGTAAAAAGCTTGTTAAGAAGTACGCAAATAAACGTGCGGAACTTAAGGCGATCATTAAAGATCAGTCGGTTCCTGCGGATGAGCGCTTTCAAGCTGTTTTGAAGTTGGCTGAACTGCCACGTGCGTCTTCTAAAACAAGAATGCGTAACAGATGTGCCCTAACAGGCCGTCCGCGTTCATATTATCGTAAGTTTAACCTCTCGCGTATTGCGTTGAGAGATCTGGCCTCTCGTGGTGAGTTGCCGGGTGTAACAAAGTCAAGTTGGTAGGAGGACAAAAATCATGGCAATGAGTGATCCCCTCGGTGATATGCTTACGCGCTTGCGTAATGGGCAACAAGCCGGAAAAGAAATTGTTGAATGTCCTTTTTCAAAGCTTCGTGAAAACGTATGTAATGTTTTGAAAGATGAAGGCTTTATTCGCGGATACAAAGTTGAAGAGCGTGAAGGTAATAAAAAATACCTTTCAATCCAGATGAAGTATGCGGAAGGTCGCGGTGTTATCCGTCAGATCGATCGTGTGTCAAAGCCTGGTCGTCGCGTTTATTCAAATGTTAAGACGATGCCGCGTTTTTTCAATGGTTTAGGTATTTTGGTTGTTTCAACGCCACAAGGTGTGATGGCAGACCACAAAGCCAGAGCGGCCAATGTTGGTGGTGAGGTATTGTGTCAGGTATTCTAGGCCGGACATAAGAAAGATTTAAGGAATTAAGATAATGTCACGTATTGGTAGTAATCCTGTAAGTATCCCAGAAGGTGTAGAAGTGCAGCTTAATGGGCAGGATATTAAAGTTAAGGGTAAATTGGGTGAACTTGAGCTTCACATTCATGATGAAGTGAGTGCGAAACTTGAGGATGTTGCTAATGATGATGGTAAAACATCGAAAATTGTTAAGCTAAGCCCAAAGTCAAAGTCTAGGCTTGCTCAACAGATTTGGCCAACAATGCGTACTTTGGTTGATAACCTTTGTATTGGTGTTAGTCAGGGATATGAAAAGAAGCTAGAGATTCACGGTGTTGGTTATCGTGCAAATTTGCAAGGTCAAGATCTTGTGTTGGCTTTGGGTTTCTCTCACGAAGTGCGCTACACAATACCACAAGGTGTAAAAGTCGAGGTGGAAAAGCAAACTGCATTGACGATTACTGGTATTGATAAGCAGCTTGTTGGTCAGGTTGCGGCTAAGATCAGAGGATTTAAAAAACCTGAGCCATATAAAGGTAAAGGTATTCGTTATGCGGATGAGTATATTGTGCGCAAAGAAGGTAAGAAGAAGTAAGGAATAAGAAGATGGCAAAAGCAGCATCTATCAAATTGAAGCCGGCACAACGCCGTAATTTCAGAACACGCAACAAGATTCGTCGTGTAAACATTGATCGTGTCGGATCGCGTGAAACGCGTCCACGTTTGTCGGTTTTTCGTAGCGGAAAACAGATTTACGCGCAGGTTATTTGTGACGTTAAGGGCATTACATTGGCCGCAGCGTCTACGCTTGAAAAAGACATGAAAGAGAAATTAAAAACAGGTGGAAACGCAGAAGCGGCATCTGAGGTTGGTAAATTAGTAGCTGAGCGCGCAAAAAAAGCCGGTGTATCAAAGGTGGTTTTTGACCGCGGAAGTTACATTTATCACGGTCGCGTTAAGGCTTTAGCCGAGGGCGCACGCTCTGGCGGTTTAGAATTTTAGAAAAAGGGATTAAAGAAAAATGGCACGTGGACAACAGGCAGAACAACACCGCGGTGATCGCGACGAACCCGAACTAATCGAGCGTTTGGTCGGTATTAACCGTGTTGCAAAGGTTGTAAAAGGTGGACGTCGTTTCGGTTTTGCAGCTTTGATGATCGTTGGTGATGGTAAAGGCCGCGTAGGGTATGGTCATGGTAAGGCGAAAGAAGTGCCGGAAGCTATTAAAAAGGCAACTGATCAAGCCAAGCGTAAGATGATCCGTGTTCCACTACGTGAAGGCCGTACATTGCACCATGACGTATTTGGTAAAGACGGCGCAGGGAAGGTTTTCCTTCGTTCAGCTCCTCCGGGTAAAGGTATTATTGCGGGTGGTCCGATGCGTGCAGTATTTGAAGCATTGGGGATTCAGGACATTGTGGCGAAGGCCATTGGTTCGAACAATCCATACAGCATGGTGAATGCAACATTTGCGGCTCTTGAAAATATGCAAAGCCCAAGACACGTTGCATCACGCAGAAGTAAAAAAGTAAGTGATATTGTTTCAAATCGCGAAGAGCAAGCGACTGCGGGCATTATCGACGCTGACGAACAAGATTAATTTAAGGTTTAACCATAAGGATTTCAGTTATGGCTGAGGAAAAGAAAGAAAAAAAGGCACCGGCAAAGAAAAAGCCAGCAGCAAAAAAAGCTCCGGCCAAGAAGACCGAAGCAAAGAAGGCTGCGCCTAAAAAAGAAGCTGCAAAAGCTCCGGCAAAAGCAGCTGCTGCTAAAAAAGAAGCACCAAAGAAGGTTGCTGCGAAAAAGAAGCTAAGTGGCAAAACAATTCGTGTGACACAAATTGGTTCACCAATTGGTCGTCAGGGCAAACAGCGCGCAACACTAATTGGTTTGGGCCTTAACAAAATGCACCGCACGAGTGAGTTGGAAGATACGCCATCTGTACGTGGCATGATTAATAAAGTAAGTCACTTGGTAAAAATCGAGGACGCAGCTTAAGTGCTGAAAGATAAAAAGGATTAATCTGATGAAACTGAATGAAATTAAACCACAAGAGGGATCAACCAAGAACCGCATGCGTGTTGGCCGTGGTATTGGTTCAGGTAAAGGTAAGACTTGTGGATCTGGTCAAAAAGGTCAGAAGTCACGATCTGGTGTTGCGATTAAAGGTTTTGAAGGTGGTCAAATGCCTTTGTACCAACGTTTGCCGAAATTTGGTTTCAGCAACGTTAAGTTTACAACAAACTACGCTGAGTTGACTTTGGTTCAATTGCAACATGCAATCGATACTAAGAAGCTAGACGCCAAAAAAGAAATCAACGAAGATACACTTGTTGAGGCAGGTGTTGTCCGTCGTAAGCTTGATGGCATTAAAATTTTGGCAACGGGTGAGTTGAAAGCAAAAGTAAGCCTTAAAGTATCTAAAATTTCTAAAGGTGCGCAAGCTGCTGTTGAAAAAGCCGGTGGTAAAGTTGAGCTTATTGAGCGTGTCGTGGCACCTGTTAAAAAACGCGGTGAGAAAAAATAATTTTCAGCCTCTTATAAATATTCAAAGCCTCTGCATTGCAGGGGCTTTCTTTATTTTGACACTTAAGCGTCAAAGGGTTACACTGTTTTCTGGTTTTATTCGTATCCTATAGCAGGTTAAATTTTCATGCGTAAATATTCTACTTTGTTTCTTTGTTTTTCATTTTTTATGTTGGCGACTTTTATTGTATCAAGCACAGATGCTTATGCTGTTACTGATAGATGCCCACGCCACCAGATCAAAACAAGTGTAAAAGCCAAGCGTGAAAAAACGAAATTTATGCGCTCTAGTATTGATGGCATCAACGAATATCTTAATTCCCACAGTGTTTTAGCGTTTGTATCTAACCCGATCAGAGTGGAGCCGCAATTTAAATTTGAGCTAAAGGATATCGGGTATGGGCGCTATTGCGTTATGTTAGAGGAAGTAAAGGTTTTTTACTTTTCGTCTCCTCGGATTGTTATGCCGGCAGATTTCAAGAGATCGAGTTGTGAATATAAACTTATTCTAAAGCACGAAAAACGCCATCTGCAGGTTCATTATGATTATTATAATCAGAGTGTGCCACAATATAAAGCTTTCCTAGGTCGCATAGCCAGAGATGTACCCTTATCTGTGCCCGTTAAGACAAGCGAAGAGGCGCAAGAAGTTAGAGATAGTATAGAATATTACTTTGTTGATAAATTCTATACGCATGTCGGTAACTCTATTGACGAAATGCGAACGTTGCAAAGTAAGATTGACAGCAAGCAAGAGTATCTTTTTACAGGTAGGAAGATTGATCGCTGTCATGACACGGATAACAGGGAAAAATCGCAAAATAATAAAGTCTTTATTGATCATAATAGATGATGCATAGAGATGCGCTTACTTATACTGTTATCTTGTCTTTTCTTTTTTTCTAGTACAATAGCATTTGCACGCTGTCCGTCACAAAGACCTTTGGCAATCATTCAATATTCAGTTTCTCCTACGGAATATATCAAAAAGAATAATTCAGATCATTTAACCAATATGCACACCGGTGGATATGGAGCCGGACAGGTTCTGGGTTTAGCTGGAGGGGATGTTGGCACTAGTTTTAAAGCGACCTTTGCTCTTAAGCAGGTTAAAAAAGACTTATATTGCTTGAACGTGAAAAAAATTAAGGCTACTTTTTTTGCGCATCCTAAGGTTTATATTGCCAGTAACTTTAAACGCGGAACATGTGAATATGCGAATGTCTTAAAGCATGAAGAGAAACATGTGAAAACTCTTAAAAAGACGCATAGAGAATATATGCCAAAATTTAAGCAACACCTCAGTTCTGCAGCTAGAGACTTACCTGTCTTAGAGCCAATGACATTAAGCGAAGCCAATGAAAATAAGGACGTTTATGTTAAGAAGATCAGTGAAGATCTGTCTTCTTACATGCATGTCATTATGATGGAAGTGGCGCAACGTCAAAAAGAAGTCGATTCAAAAGAAGAATATCAGCGTGTGATGAAAAGATGCTCTAAGTGGGATAAACGTCTTGCAGAAAATCCATAGAGCGATCTGATCTCGTCCATACACTCAAAAAATGTTCAATAAAGCCTTTTTTAAAAGGCGAGGGCTTGTGTGGAGCATGACTTTTCTTTATGAATAATCGATCTGAACTGTTTAAGGAACTATAATTATGGCATCAGCCGTTGAACAGCTTGCTAAAAATGCAAATTGGGGGGCTCTCGCGAAGGCGACCGAGCTCAAAAACCGTATCTTATTTGTTTTGGGGGCGTTACTTGTCTACCGATTGGGGACTTATATTCCTGTTCCCGGCATTGATCCAGCAGTTTGGAATGAAATTTTTGAATCTAAGGGCGGCGGAATTCTGGACATGTTTAACATGTTCTCCGGTGGTGCGCTGTCTCGGATGACGATATTTGCGCTTAATATTATGCCTTATATTTCTGCATCTATTATTATGCAACTTGCGACGGCCATGTCTAAAAACCTTGAGGAACTCAAGAAAGAGGGCGAAGTCGGGCGCATGAAAATAAACCAATATACGCGTTATTTGACCGTGTTATTGGCGACTGTACAAGCTTATGGCTTGGCTGTTGGTTTGGAATCCATGCAAGGTCAAGGCGGTTCTGCGGTAATTAACCCTGGTATGTTTTTCCGAATTTCAACTGTAATCACCATTGTCGGTGGTACGGTTTTCTTGATGTGGCTTGGTGAACAAATCACAAGTCGCGGGGTTGGTAACGGTATCTCGCTTATCATCTTTGCCGGTATTGTCGCAGAATTGCCGCGTGCAATCGGTAGTACATTAGAATTAACGCGTCAGGGTACGTTCAGCGGCTTTGAATTACTGTTGCTTGTGGCCATGGTGTTTTCTGTTATTGCCTTGATCGTTTATGTAGAGCGCGCACAAAGGCGTGTCGTTGTTCAGTATCCTAAGCGTCAGGTCGGCAATCAAATGTCACAGGGGCAGACGAACCACATCCCGTTAAAGCTTAATACATCAGGTGTTATTCCACCTATTTTCGCGTCATCTCTTTTGTTGTTGCCGATGACCGTCGTGGGCTTTGCCGGAGCGGGGGGCAGTGATTTTTGGGCGGATGTAACACGATACCTTCAACACGGTAACCCTGTTTACATGGTGCTTTACGGCCTACTCATCGCATTCTTTAGCTTTTTCTATACGGCGATTGTGTTTAATCCGGAGGAAAACGCGGAAACATTGCGTAAGTATGGTGGCTTTGTCCCGGGTATTCGCCCCGGGCGGAATACAGCAGATTATCTGGATTATGTGCTGACACGTATCAGTACGGTCGGAGCGATCTATCTTGTGTTTATCTGTCTTCTTCCGGAATTTATGATTTCGCAATATAATATGCCGTTTTATTTTGGCGGTACGAGCTTGCTCATTGTGGTGAGTGTGACCATGGATACTGTGGCGCAAATTCATTCGCATCTAATCGCGCATCAATATGAAGGTCTGGTCAAGAAGACTAAGCTTCGTGGACGTAGTGGTGGTAGACGCAGGTAAATATAAGAAACATATCGAAACAGGAGAGCTTTTATGAATATCATTATGTTTGGTCCACCGGGCGCCGGAAAAGGAACGCAAGCTGAGCGTATTCAAGAATCACATAACATTAAACAGCTCTCAACAGGCGATATGCTGCGTGCGGAAGTTGCAAGCGGCAGCGAATTGGGAACAAGATTAAAAGAAATTATGGATTCAGGTGCTCTTGTATCTGATGATATTATTGTTGAGTTGATCGAAAATTGCATGAGTTCTGAGGAATGTCAGAATGGTGCAATTCTTGACGGTTTTCCAAGAACGGTTCCGCAGGCGGAGGCGCTTGATGAAATGCTCAGTAAGGCGGGCAAGAAAATTGATCATGTCATAGTGCTTGATGTTGATCATGAAATTCTGATTGATCGTATTAAGGCGAGAGCAGCAGCAACAGATGGTGCGCGCAGTGATGACAATGAAGATGTGCTTAGAAGTCGTCTTGAAGTCTATACCGAGCAAACAGCGCCGTTGCTTCCGTACTATAAGGAAAAAGGTATGTTACGCACGGTTGATGGCATGAAATCTATTGATGAAGTGACAGCACAAATTAAAGCGATTTTTGCGGCTTAAGCCCTCAAAATACCTTGATTTCCATCAAAATCAGAAATAGTCATAATTTTGTTGACGTAGGGCGCGTAATACCTATAATGCGCCCATTCTCAATGGTTTCGGAACATTTGCGATTCATTGGGATTAGTTTACAAACTGGCGCAGTGAAAGTGTAACGAGCGGAGCTGACAACGGTTTGGTTGAAGTTTTGGCATGAGGTCAAAATTTCTGAAAATATTTGAAAGGAAAAAACATGGCACGTATTGCCGGGGTAAACGTACCCGATAATAAACGCATTCCGATTTCCCTGACTTATGTTCATGGTATCGGACACACCACAGCATTCAAAATTTGTGAGAAACTTAAAATCGATGTGCAAATGCGCATGGGGCAAGCGGACGAAGATACATTGAATGCAATTCGTAACGAAATTGATGCAGGTGATTACAAGATCGAAGGTGATCTTCGTCGTGAAGTATCAATGAACATCAAACGTTTGATGGACATGAAATGTTACAGAGGACTTCGTCATAGAAACGGTCTTCCTGTTCGTGGACAAAATACGCGCGTTAATGCACGCACGCGTAAAGGTCCGGCTAGACCAATTGCTGGTAAGAAGAAATAGGGAGGACTGAATTATGGCTAAGCCAAAGGTTAAATCAAAAAGAAAAGAGAAGAAGAATATCGTGTCCGGTATCGCGCACGTTAATTCTACGTTCAACAACACATTGGTTACGATCTCTGATGATCAAGGTAACGTTGTGTCATGGTCATCTTCCGGGATGATGGGCTTTAAAGGCTCTCGTAAATCTACGCCGTATGCGTCGCAGATGGCTGCGGAAGATGCGGGTCGTAAGGCACAAGAACATGGCATGAAGGAACTTGACGTTCGCGTTAAGGGACCGGGATCAGGTCGTGAATCTGCATTGCGCGCATTGCAGTCTATCGGCTTTTCAATCAAGTCGATCAAAGATATCACGCCAATACCACACAATGGTTGTCGCCCACCAAAGCGTCGCCGCGTGTAAGTAAATTACTGTTGAGCATCCGTATTGTTCGGGTGCTTAACAACAAATTATTTTTAACAGTAACAAGAGGCCGGCTAAGAACCGGATGAAGTGAAAAGGAAAAAATTATGATACAGAAAAACTGGCAAGAACTAATTAAGCCACAAAAACTCGACCTTGCGGACACAGGCCGTACAAATGTCGGTAAAGTTATTGCAGAACCTTTGGAGCGTGGCTTTGGTCTAACGCTCGGTAATGCGCTACGTCGTATTCTTCTATCATCTCTACAAGGTGCGGCTGTAACAGCTGTTCAGATTGATGGTGTTTTGCACGAATTTTCATCTGTTGAAGGTGTGCGCGAAGATGTAACAGACATTATCTTAAACCTTAAGGCCTTGGCTGTGCGCATGCACGCGGAAGGTCCAAGAAAGATGCGTTTAACTGCTGAAGGTCCTTGTGAAGTGACTGCTGCCCAAATCGAAGCGGGTGCAGACATCGAAATTATGAACCCTGATTTGATCATTTGTACGCTTGATAAAGGTGCAACGCTCAGCATGGAAATGACAGTGGATACTGGTAAAGGGTATCGTCCAGCGGCGCAAAACCGTCCGGAAGAATGCCCGGTTGGCATGATCCCAATCGATTCAGTTTTCTCACCTGTGCGTAAAGTAACATACGAAGTTACTGACACACGTGTTGGTCAGATCACTGACTATGACAAGCTGACGATGGAAGTTGAAACAAACGGCGTTCTTACACCTGAAGATTCAGTGGCTTTCGCTGCGCGTATTATGCAAGACCAGCTTCAAATCTTCGTTAACTTCGATGAGCCTAAGCAAGAGCAAGAGAAGGAAGAAGAGCAAGAGTTGCCATTCAACAAGAACTTACTTCGTAAGGTTGAAGAGCTTGAGCTATCTGTTCGTTCTGCGAATTGCCTGAAAAACGATAACATCGTTTATATTGGTGATCTTGTTCAGAAAAGCGAGAGCGATATGCTTCGTACACCAAACTTTGGACGTAAGTCTTTGAACGAAATCAAGGAAGTACTTCAAACGATGGGTCTGTACCTTGGTATGCAAGTTGAAGGCTGGCCGCCAGAAAACATCGAAGAGCTTGTTAAGAAGATCGACGATCAACAATTTTAATTGGCATTTTGCCAAAACCGGTATGTGACTGAATAATGAAGTGCATTGCCGGATGACCATGGTTCTCATACGTGAGGCCGCAACGCCGTAAGTGGCAAAAAAGGAAAATACGATGAAACACCGTATTAAACAACGTAAACTAAACAGAACGACCAGCCACCGTAAGGCGATGCTGGCAAACATGGCGGCAAGCTTGGTTAAGCATGAGCAAATCAAGACAACCTTGCCAAAGGCAAAAGAACTTCGCCCATATGTTGAGAAACTGATCACTTTGGGTAAGCAGGCTGCTGCTAATCCTGAAACATCAGTTGCGAAACGCCGTCAGGCAATCTCAAAAATGCGTGATGTTGATCAGGTTAAAAAAATCTTTGATGTTTTGGCAGAGCGTTACGAAGACCGCCCGGGTGGTTATGTGCGTGTTCTTAAGGCGGGTTTCCGTTATGGGGATGCGGCGCCAATGGCAATCATCGAGCTAGTTGATCGTGACGTTGATGCAAAAGGTCAAGATTCCGGCCCGGTTCAATATGATGATGAATATGATGAATCAGTTGAGCAGGCTGTTGCCGCAGGGTAATTAAGCCAACGTAATCAAAATTCAAAAGCTCCGCTTCGGCGGGGCTTTTTTTTATGCGGGGATGTTATCAATTAAGCGTGTTTTTCCAAGCCATGCAGCGCCTAAAACGCGATCCCAGCGTTTTTCAATATAATCAACCTTATCAAAACCATTTTCTAAAAGCCGTTTTTTTGCTGCTTCAAGATCATTGGTTTTTGCCGCGTCTTTCAAAATAACATTGAGTGTCCGCGCTATTTTTAGCTCATCCTCGGACAGGTAAGCATTACGAGAGGAGAGGGCAAGACCGTGTTCATCACGGAAAATCGATGCGCCAATAATATTAATCGGCATGTTTTGTTCTTTCACCATTTCAGTGATGACTTGTAATTGTTGAAAGTCTTTTTCGCCGAAAATGGCAAAATCAGGTTTTACCGCGTTAAACAGACGATAGACGACATTCACAACACCATCAAAAAAGTGAGGGCGGAAGTCTGTTTCTAAACCTTGTCCGGCTGCTCCGGCCGTGACGGCGCTTTCGAATCCATCGGGATATAAAACATCTTCGGTTGGCAGAAACACAATATCAACGCCTTCACGCTCCAACTGTTTTAAATCCGTTTCATAGTCTCGTGGATAGCTATCGAAATCTTCGTGCGGGGCGAACTGCGTTGGGTTTACAAAAATACTAACAATGACGTGTTTGGCATGCTGTTTTGCTATTCTTACAAGAGATAGGTGCCCTTCATGTAATGCACCCATCGTCGGCACAAAAGCCAATTCCTTGATATCTTCGCGGATCGCGTTAAGCTCTGCCTGCGTGCGGGCAACCTGCATTATTTTTTTCCTTTATAGGTATGCTCATCCGCGGGGAAGCTTCGTGACTTTACGTCTTTTGCATATTCCTGCACAGCGTTACCAATGACGGATGCGAGATCCGCGTATTGTTTGACGAACTTGGGGACGTGGTCTGTGATCATGCCCAGCATGTCATCAACCACCAGTATTTGACCGTCGCAAGCCACGGACGCGCCAATGCCGATAGTCGGTATGTCAACGGCTTTGGTTATGTCTTGCGATATACGCTCTATTGTTCCCTCAACTAAAATGCCAAATGCACCAGCATCTTGGGCAATCTTAGCGTCGTTGATTAAGTCGAGTGCTTCTTCTTCTGTTTTTCCTTTAATTTTGTATCCACCTTCTATCACCACATATTGAGGTTTTAGGCCGATATGTGCCATGACAGGTATATTATTATCGTGCAAGGCTCTGATCGTATCACTTTGGGCTGCGCCCCCCTCAAGCTTTATGGCATCACATCCTGTTTCGTTCATAATGCGCTTTGCACTCTCTAGTGCTTGCTCTGGGCTGTTTTCGTATGTCCCATAGGGTAAATCAACAATAACAAAAGCAGTAGGGCTTGCGCGCATCACGGCTTTTCCGTGGTTGATCATCATATCGAGCGATACATCTAGCGTATTTTCCATGCCGTATACGACCATTCCCAAAGAGTCACCAACCAATAAGATGTCGCAATGTGGATCAAGGATTTTGGTCATGGGGGTGGTATAGCTAGTTAAGCAAACAAGAGGTCGATCCGTATTTTTACGGCTGCGTATTTCTTCTAGACTGAAGCGCTTGAGATTATTTTTTTGACTCATTTTTTATCAAACTCTTGTTTTTTTTGGCTATGGGATTTAAATTTTCATCATGCTTATCAGAATTTTTATGACCTTTCTAGTCTTGCTTTTCCCGTGCACTGTGTACGGGCAGGGCAAAAATGTGCCGAATAATAAAGGTGAAATACAACTTTCTTTTGCACCTCTGGTTAAAAAAGTCGCGCCTGCCGTCGTCAATATATATGCAAAACGCAATATGATGGCGGGTTTTAAAAATCCCTTCATGGATGACCCGTTTTTCAGCATGTTTTTTAACAGTGACTTATTTGGCGGCCAAATGCGCCAACTTCTCGAAAGCGCGCTCGGTTCGGGGGTTATTGTTACGGAAGATGGGCTCGTGGTTACAAATGCACATGTGATTGATGGGGCGCAGGAAATTAAAATCGTGCTGAGTGACGGTAATGAATATGCCGTTGATGTTTTGTTGTTGGATAAGGGCTCGGACCTGGCGCTCCTTCGTGTGCGAGATTCATCTGTTACTCTTCCGTTTGTTACACTCAAGCCAAGTGAATCACTGGAAGTGGGGGATCTCGTTTTGGCGATAGGCAACCCCTTTGGTGTCGGGCAGACGGTGACGAGTGGTATCGTTTCCGCACAGGGGCGTTCCTCATTAGACATTAATGATTACAACTTCTTTATTCAAACCGATGCGGCAATTAATCCGGGTAATTCGGGTGGGCCTTTAGTGGCGATGGATGGACGTGTTGTTGGTATCAATACCGCTATTTACTCGCAAAGTGGTGGGTCGCTAGGAATTGGGTTTGCCATTCCCTCTGAGATGGTGGCGAGTGTTATTGCCGCAGAAATGAATGGGCAAATAAGTGCAGCAGGTATTATTAGGCCATGGTTAGGGGCGCAGGCTCAGGATGTGACGTCTGATATTGCTGGTAGTTTGGGGCTCTCTAGTCCTACGGGGGCCTTGCTTTCTAATGTCCACTCGGAAAGTCCGTTTAGTAAGGCAGGCGTTAAAGCTGGGGATGTCGTTACGGCGATAAACAAGCATAAAATTAAAGATGCCGCAGCTCTTAAATTCAGGATGGCGACGGTACCGATCGGTAAAGAAGCGATTGTAACTGTTCTTCGCAAGGGGAAAGAGCTTGAAATTACAGTCAAGGCTGTTGCTCCACCTGAAATCCCTCCTAGGGACGCGCAAACGCTGCGGGGCAATCATGCGCTGCGGGGCGTGGTCGTTGCCAATCTTAATCCTGCTGTCTCTGTTGAGTTAGGTTTAGCGGGGGAGGATGCTGGTGTTGTTGTCCTTCAGGGGCCTAGTGGATTTTTCTTTGGGCGTACAATTATGCCGGGTGATATTCTGGTCGAGATTAATGGCCGGAAAATATTGCAGCCGTCCGATGTGGAGGCAGCGTTAAACCTTTCTTCAAAAGGAATACAGTTACTTATAAAGCGCGGTGGACGTGCTACACGTTTGTTTCTGAGGTAGAATATCGTCGACACATAAAAAAAAGACGCCGATTTTTCGGTCATCTTCTTTTTATTTTCCCAAACTCAAAGGCTTTTTTGTTTCGCCTTCTTTTTATATATGTGAGCTTTTTGCTCTTTTGTTTTCAACCGGATGAGGATTTTTCCTCTTTTTCCAAACTCAAAGGCTCTTTTGTTTCGCCTTCTTTTTATATTTTTGAGCTTTTCGCTCTTTTTGTTTTGTTCAACTCGCTAACTACTCTTAAAAAAGATTTTCCTCTGCAAAGTTCGGACTACTGTCCGCACCGTCCCAAGCTGCTGCCCAAGCGCCGAAAAAATCGTTCGGCAGTTTCTTCTTAGGGGCCTTGAGAGGGTCGGAAATTTTAATATCTCCCCCACCGCTTAGTGGGTTTGCTTTTCTTCCGTCTCTACTCGCGGCAGATACTCTGTTTCCTTCTGTTGCACCGAAAGTTTCTTTCTTAAGACCTGTTTGGTTTCCGAACTGTACGCTTTCAATACTCTTTGACATTTTCTCTGCCTTTATCTTTAGTATGTTTAGATAATACCGCAATGAATGTAGATGCGTCAACAAAAAAAGATGTAAAAATGAAGTATAGAATTTACTTAATTAGTTTAAAAACTACAGTAAACATAGCGTTTACTTCCAATATAGAATCAAAAAACTTAAGTATAGAGCTTTATAAATACTATAAAGTTTCGAAATTGGCGCCATTAGTTCCGATATTGAAAAAAGTGCGGGGGTGCGCCAATTTTTTACGTATCTGTGATGCTTATCCCTTGTTTTCTCCTGTTTTTCACGCCATGATGCCTGTGAAAAAAAATGCAAAAAAAATTAAAAAAATTGCGTTTTATAAATAATCTCAAGTAAAAAACGGACATATAATTCATGAAAGACATAGTATCCTTGTGCAAAAGACGTGGTTTTATCTTCCCTGCGTCAGATATTTACGGTGGTTTAAACGGGTTTTGGGACTATGGCCCCCTTGGTGTTGAGCTAAAAAACAATCTGAGAGATCGTTGGTGGAAGGATATGGTGCTAACGCCACCGATTGGCCCTGATGGAAACCCGATTGATATTGTCGGTGTTGATTCGTCCATAATTCAAAACCCCAGAAGTTGGGAAGCATCCGGGCATGTTGGTGGGTTTTCAGACCCCATGGTTGATTGCCGCGAGTCGAAAAAGAGATACCGCGCAGACCATATTCTGTCTCTTATACACATCTCCGAGCCCACGAGACGTCTGAGTATC
>CAXHFH010000034.1:0-21250 GCA_964015995.1 uncultured Alphaproteobacteria bacterium | reverse complement strand
GATACTCAGACGTCTCGTGGGCTCGGAGATGTGTATAAGAGACAGACTCTATCTGGTCGATAATTTGTCCCACACGCACGGGCGCAGAGAATGTTTTTCCCTCTGATCCGCTTTTGATCACGACGCCCTCTTCGTCATGAGTTTTCATGGCACATTGCATAGAAAATCCATATTTTTCAATCACTTCGCTGAGCGCGGATTGTGTGGTTTTATCGGCGAATATGGTGATGGATTTTTGCGACATAGGTGATTATTCCTTCTTCGTTCTCATCATGGCATAAAAATTGCAAATCTTACAAAGCGAAAATAAGGAAGGTCTGCATATGGAACAATCTGCCGTTAATCAAGCCGTGACTTCAGGCGCGAACAATGCCGTGAAAGACACGAAGCTTCATTACATGAAGGTCAAAAATGACCGTATGGCGGGCACGATTGCGGCCTATAATACATCAGATGATGAGGATACATTCAAAATGGCCTTGTCTGATGCCTCGGATGGTCAGGACAATACCACTACGTCATCTTCATCGGCGCAGGATGACCATTTCGGCTTTTTTGATTTCATTGATATGATTAATCCATTGCAACATATTCCTCTGCTGAATATTGCATATCAAAAGATTACCGGTGATACGATTAAGCCGATTTCCCGCATTATTGGCGGTACGGTGTTTGGTGGGCCTGCCGGTGCGGCCTCAGGACTGATTACAACGGTTATAGAAGACGGAACGGGTAAATCCCCTCTTGGTAATGTGATGTCAATCGCGCGCGGGGATGAAAGGGACAGGCAGGCTTATAATGACTTACCACCCGAACTGTTAAGCTTTGCCGAAATGCCTTCGGTGAAAAATCAGAATTATAGTTACAATGTATAGCGTGGCTTAATTAGGTGCGCTCACCGAAAATCCCCGTACCAACACGAATATAGGTCGCGCCAAGCGGGATGGCTTTTTCGAAATCTGCGCTCATCCCCATACTAAGGTCAGGCAAATTATGCGTCTTGGCGAATTTCTGTAACAGCGCAAAGTGCAGGGCGGCCGCGTCATCGACAGGCGGAATACACATAAGGCCGCGAATATCCAGGCCACATTCGGATGTACAAAAATTAAGAAAATCAGGGAGCTCTGCGGGTGTGATGCCTGCCTTTTGCTCTTCCTCACCCGTGTTGACCTGTACAAAGCAGGGCAAGGATTTATCAGCATCTTGCAACGCGCTTCCTAATTTACGGGCCAGTTTTTCCCGATCAACCGTTTCAATTACATCAAACAAGGCAATTGCATCCTTGATTTTGTTGGTCTGCAGCGGGCCGATAAGGTGAAGCTTTAAGTCGGGGTAATTCGGTTTTATGTCTGCCCAATGATCTTGTGCCTCTTGAACGCGGTTTTCACCGAACAGGCGATGGCCTGCATTCAGGGCAGCAAGGATTTTATCGGATGGTTGCTTTTTACTGACCGCAACCAAATTAATGTCATTGGCCGCCCTGCCCCATGGCGCGGCGGCGGTTTCGATGCGCTGATGAATATGATTTAAATTTTCTAAGATCGACATGCTCTAAAGATATGTAAGCATCGGGTAATTGGCAAGAGGCAAAAAGAAAGGGCGCCGTGAAGCGCCCGTTTCCAAATTCTTAAGTTCGACTTCTAAGATTAGAAGTTGATTTGTGTACCAAGTACGAATGATGTTGAGTCAACATCGTTTACGCCAGCACCACCGATGTTTGCAGCTTCATGCTCGATGTAGCTTACAGAACCGCGGAAAGACATGCCTGGACCGTAGTTATACACAACACCACCAGTGTAGCGTACTGTTTCTAGGTCTTTAACAGCGTATGAGTTGTCTTGATCGAAGTATGATAGACCGATTTTGAATGGACCAGTTGTGTAGTCCGCACCGATAACCAATGTTTCTTCGTCATCATTAGCTGCAGCATCAACGCCACCGTTGTCTTCAGAGTAAGATACACCAAGACCGAACGCTGAGATGTCTAGATCTAGACCAACGTTGAATGTGTCGCGGTCATCAGTACCTGCAGCAGCAGCTTCTTCTTCACCGTGTGCATAACCAGCACCGGCAATAACGCCAACATTCTGGAACTGACCTTCATAGCGAGCAGCAATTTCGTAAGTCATGCCAATAACGCCAGGTTGATCATCTTGACCAACACCACCAAGAGCAGCAGAATTATCTGAGTCAGGTGAAAGTGAGATACCAGCTTGGAAGCCGTTCATGATAGGTGACAAATATGTCAACTTGTCAGCTTTACCAGTTGGGTCCATGTCATAGTCGATACCAGCTGCTGTATTAAGACCAGCTAAACCAGTAAGAACAGTGTAGTTAACAGGCTGAACGAACTGACGGATACCATCAATGTTTGAGTCAGCAGAAGGAGCAGCAACCTGTAGAAGGTAACCAGCACCGTCTTCAGCACCAAAGTTTACGCGACCCCAGTTACCTGAGAAGTAAACATATGATTCGTCTACACCAAATGCGTCGCCGCCATCAGCGTCAACTTCAAAGTGAGCACCGATTGTCAAACCGTTATCCAGAGTAGTTTCGCCACCAATGTGGATTTCTGTGTCACGGATGAAGTCGAAGTCATTTGTTTGTGAGCCAGCTACTTCATCTTGGTCGATGAATACGCCATAGCCTTTAAAGTAACCGCCAACTTCTAGTTCAACGTCAGCATGTGCAGGAGCAGCAAGTGCAACTGAACCCATGGCAACGCCAGCAAGTAATAGTTTTTTCATTTTAGTTTCCTCCAATCACACTTTTTCAAGATATGATTATAGTTAAAAGTTAAACCCATAATGGATTAAAGTTAAAAAAGAATGCCCCCATCACTGAGAACGCCCTCATTACGCCATCATCTCGTTTGATCGTCAACGCGATTTTGTGGGTTTAATGTCACATTTTTTACGGGCGTTGCATTTTTGCAACATTGATAAATGTCAGATTTGGCTTTCGACCCTCTATGTTGATAGGCGTGGTTAAGGGGATAAACGCCCTTGTGGGGGGCGTGTGTGCATGGTAAAGGAAAAGACATACAAAATTAGCAAAAGCAGTTAGGGAACCATGAAAAGATTTAAAGGTAATAATTTTGCGTTGATGGCTGTATTAGGTACGGCGGTTTTGGGACTTTCTGCCTGTGGCGGTGTTAAGACCGAGGCGAAATACCCGACGGGCGCACACCGTGACGGACTATCCGGTAATGAAATTTACGAAAAGAAACAAAGTGTTTTCGGTGAAAACAAAGTTTTCGGTAAGAAGAAAAACACCGGTAGTGGCGAAAACGGCATCGGCGTGAACAGTTTCCTTTGGCGTGCAACGCTGGATACGGTTTCCTTTATGCCCCTTGCCAGCGCAGACCCGTTTGGCGGCGTAATCTTAACCGATTGGTACACAGATGCGGCAACGCCGAATGAGCGCGTAAAGATTAATGCCTTTATATTAGGTCGTGAATTGAAGGCTAGCGGTGTGCGTGTGCGCACATTCCGTCAGCAAATTGTTGATGGCGTTTGGCGCGATGTTCCTGTGTCTGAGGGTACGGATCGTAAGCTTGAAGATGCCATCTTGACCCGTGCACGTGAATTGCGCATTGCGCATTTGGCGGATGAAAGATAGGCGGCGTTACTTATATGTCAGAGCGTTACAATATTAAGGAAACCGAATCCAAATGGCGCAAGCGTTGGAATGATGACGATGCGTTTGCCGTGACGGAAGATGAGTCCAAGCCCAAATATTATGTGCTTGAGATGTTCCCTTACCCATCAGGCCGTATTCACGTTGGGCACGTACGTAATTACACACTCGGTGATGTTGTTGCGCGTTATAAAAAGGCGAAGGGCTTTAACGTTTTGCACCCGATGGGCTGGGATGCCTTCGGATTGCCTGCAGAAAACGCAGCGATAGAGCGCGGCGAACACCCTAAGAAATGGACGCATGAGAATATCGCCTCCATGCGCGAGCAGCTTAAATCTATGGGGTTGTCGATTGATTGGAGCCGTGAGTTCGCCACATGCGACCCTGAATATTACGCCCACGAACAACGCATGTTCTTGAAATTCCTTGATAAAGGCATTGCTTACCGCAAGGAATCCATCGTGAACTGGGACCCCGTTGATAATACGGTTCTTGCGAACGAGCAGGTGATTGATGGCTGTGGTTGGCGTACAGGTGCGCCCGTTGAACGCCGCAAGCTGAATCAGTGGTCATTAAAGATTACTGATTATGCCGAAGAATTGCTGGGCGATTTGAAAGATCTTGATCGTTGGCCTGAGAAGGTGCGTATCATGCAGGAAAACTGGATTGGTAAATCCGTTGGTTTGCAGTTTAAATGGAATATTGTTGAAAATGATCAGCAGGTTGAGGTTTATACAACCCGCCCTGATACATTGTTTGGCGCGTCGTTCCTCGCTCTTGCCCCCGATCACCCAATGACGAAACAGCTTTGCGAAGGCAAGGACGGCTTTGATGATTTTATCGCCGAATGTCAGGCGCACGGCACATCAGAAGCCGCGATTGAAAAGGCGGAAAAGATTGGTTTTGATACAGGCTTTACCGCGACGCACCCCCTCCTCGGCCGTGACGTTCCGGTTTATATCGCGAACTTTATTTTGATGGATTACGGAACAGGTGCAATTTTTGGTGTGCCTGCTCATGACCAACGTGACTGGGACTTTGCCACCAAATACGGATTAGATATTCGAACCGTTATTCAAGAAACGGAACTGGCATCCTCGCCTTGTGCTGCGCCCAAAGAAGGTGCGTATACGGGCGATGGCGATCTTGTGAATTCGCAGTGGCTCGATGGTCTGTCGATTGAAGATGCGAAGGCCGATGTGATTAAACGCTGCGAAGCGGATGGCAGCGGTTTTGGCACGACACAATATCGCCTGCGTGATTGGGGTGTATCGCGTCAACGTTATTGGGGTTGCCCTATTCCCGTGGTTTATCGGAATTCTGATGGCGCCTGTATTGCTGTGCCTGATGATCAACTCCCTGTGGAGCTGCCGGAGGATATCAGTTTTGATAAGCCCGGAAACCCGCTTGATAATCATCCGACATGGAAACACACAACATGCCCGGAAACGGGAGAGCCGGCAACGCGTGAGACGGATACATTTGATACATTCTTCGAAAGCAGCTGGTATCAATTCCGCTATTGTGATGCGCAGAATGAAAATCTGCCCGTGGATAAGGACAAGGCCGCCTATTGGATGCCTGCGGGCGGCGGTGTAGACCAATATATTGGCGGTGTTGAGCATGCTGTGCTTCACCTCCTCTATGCGCGGTTCTTCACCAAGGCGATGCGCGATTGCGGTTTCGTTGATTGTAAAGAACCTTTCAGCGGTCTGTTCACCCAAGGTATGGTCACGCATGAGACGTACAAGGACGAAAACGATAAATGGATATTCCCTACCGACGCCGTTAAAAAGGACGGTGATTGGGTGCATGCCGAAACAGGCGGTAAGGTAACGATTGGGCCGTCTATCAAGATGTCGAAATCCAAGAAAAACGTGATTGACCCCGAAGAAATTTTGGGCACGTACGGCGCGGATGCGGCGCGTTTGTTTATTCTGTCGGACTCCCCGCCTGAGCGTGATCTGGAATGGACGGAAAGCGGTATTGATGGTGCGTGGCGTTTCGTGAATAAGGTTTACGGCGCTCTCTCGACGATGGATTTAAAGGATGGTGATGAAAGCGCCCTATCGGATAAGGCGAAAGATTTACGCCGCTTAACGCATAAGAGCATTAAGGGCGTCGGCGAAGCGATCGAAGCCTTTGCTATGAATAAGGCCGTGGCGTTCTTGCGTGAATTTTATAATGGCTTTACCGCGTTTAAGCCAAGCGATGCGGGCGATCATTTTGCCCTGAAAGAGGCGGTGGAAAGCTTCATCGTTATGATTAATCCTGTGATGCCGCACCTTGCGGAGGAATTATGGGCACTGTCTGGGCACGAAACTACATTAATTGACCAAGAGTGGCCGAAATTTGATGAGTCTTTGCTCGTTGCTGATACTTTTACCATTGGTGTGCAAGTAAACGGAAAAGTGCGGGCTTCCATCACTTTACCAGCTGATGCTGACCAAAAAATGGCGCAGGATATCGCCTTGGCAGAGGAAAAAGTACAGCGCGCTATGGATGGTAAGGCATTACGCAAATTTATTTACGTTCCGGGGCGCATTGTGAACGTAGTGGTGGGGTAAAATATGAAAAAACAGCTTTTAACTTTGATGATTTTACCACTTATCGCATCGTGCGGGTTTGAACCCATGCATGGCACAG
Organism: uncultured Alphaproteobacteria bacterium; assembly: GCA_964015995.1. Classification (GTDB taxonomy): domain Bacteria; phylum Pseudomonadota; class Alphaproteobacteria; order Micavibrionales; family Micavibrionaceae; genus UBA1672. The sequence continues at coordinate 14,965 of CAXHFH010000034.1, read as the reverse complement.
CGTTTAAGAGCGATAATGCGCAAAGTGTGTACTTAAAATCAGAGTTGGCACAGATTGAAATTGCCAACATACCTGATCGGGAAGGGCAGTTTTTGCGCAACGCGTTGATTGATAGCTTTTATCGCGATGGCAGGCCGGCAAATCCAAGCTATGTCCTAGAGGTAAGACCAATCATAGACAACACGTACGATTTGGATGTTACCATTAGGTCTGACGCGACGCGCCAACAGCTTACCCTAACCACCGCAATGGCGTTTAAGGACAAGCTAACGGGAGAAACTCTGATGACGCGCGAACTTAAAAGCTCGGGCAGTTTTAACGTCTTGGCCAGTGAGTTCGCAACGCGTGTTTCGGAACAAAATACCCGCGAAAATGCGTTGAAAGACCTTGCGCGGCAGATCGAATTACAAATCGGGCTGTACCTAAAGCGCGGTGAGTAAAGAAAAAATCAAATTTTATTGACGAATTATACATAAAAGACGTATATAATTACGTATTAGCGGCATTTGAAGGATCAGCTTGCACCGCTTAAAAAAAGCTAAAGCGCCACAGCGTAAACCCGCTTGTGGTATCCGGTTGGAAACCTGGCGGGTTTTGTGTTTTTTTGTAAACATTTCCCACCAGATATAATAATGGAAATGCCCAGGCGATAACGGGCAGAAGGTTGGTTGAGATGAAAGCCAGAGATGACATGATTACAACGCGTTCGTTCGATTCCTATCCAAAGGATTTAGGGCTTGTTCTGGACTTTTCCGATGTGGCGGCATTATTGCCCAAAGACGCGGGTGAGGGTTACGTTCCGGCGACGCATTGGCGCCTACACAACGCATTTTCCGGTGGTGATGAAGATAAGGCCGTTAAGACAAGGCGTAACATAGACGCCGAAGCACGTACGATTGGCTTTTATCAGGATGAGGAACAAGATGATCTGGTCGATATCGGCGCATCTGCGATGATTGTCAAAAGAGTAGGGCAAATGCACCTAACCTTGCCACAGACCTTTGATTTCGCACTTAGCCGTGTGCATGCCGCCGCCTTTGATGCGCTTAAGCTTTATGGGCCGGATTTGTTTGAGCAAACACAAATGATGTTCATTGTGCAACGTACGGATATCGAACCACAAGAAGCGCACCGCAATAACTTTGCGAATTGGCACAGCCATTCATCAGGCAATGAAAATTATGACATGCTGTATTCGTTTTTCAATACATTGGGCACAGAAGTTAAGACATCAACGCACCATGGGCAAAGAATTACAGAAGTTGAAATGACTGCGCCGAATAACAGCATTTTGCGTATTGGCGCGGAAGTGTCGCATCGCTCTCAGTTGAACACCAGTAAAGAAGATATACGGCGGGAGTGGGGCGCCCTTACGATTAATGTAGAGCAGCCCAAAAGTCAGAGGAATCAAAATTATCTTAGCACGAACAGGGTTATGGTTGATCGTGATGATCCGAATTTTGATGTGTTTAAGGATAGGGCCGCAGACATTTTAGTCTCGGATACTAGTCTGGAAGTGTTGGAGGAACCTGAGACCCTTTTGGACGTAACTGACACAGAAGCTGAGTATTCCCTTTAGTTTTCACACATAATTGACGTTATTTTGTAACAGTTCTGGTTTGTAATCAGAATAACAATGCATATATAATGTTTCTTTGCGCAAAAATGAGGTGCGAATGTCAGATGTTAATGCTTCGGATTTAACCGAAATCAACACGGCGGATGATGTGTTTGATCTTTACCGCGGGTCTGGTGATCAGGCGAAGGCGGGTATAGAGGTGGAGATGGCTTATCTCGACCCTAAAAGTGATGATCTTGCGGTCATGAGCTTGGAACAGAATCGTACGCTGGTGGATGATGTTCGTGCGCAAATTTCCGGTGATAATTGGTTACATAATGAGCCGACGAGCGAGCTTCTGGAAGTTGCAAGCGGTGCGCACAGATTCACCAATGCGAAAGCCGTTCTTGACGATACCAACACGAAAATTAAAACCGTTAGTGCGCAGGCTGCAAAAATGGGATTCCAACGTTCCTATTTTCAGGAATTACCGGAACGTACAGCCGATGATTTACTATCCCGCATCGTAGATGTAGAGCGGTATAAGGTGATGTACGCCCCGTATCGTGAAGATATGAAAAAATGCGTACAGTACTTTGCGGTGTGTAAGTCTAATCAGGTCTCTGTCAGTTATTATGATATGGATCATATGCTTGAAAATGTGCGCAGGCTTTACATGCTCGCGCCGTTTTTATTCTTGCTCACCGATAATAGCGTCGGTTTCAGTGAGGGACAGCCTTTCGCAGGTAATCCTGCGATGACATTGCGTCATGAAGGCTTGTTAGAAGGGCGCGGCGGTGTCTTGCCGTACGTCTTTACAGCAAAATCAGGTGAAGAGCTGGTCGCCCAGCACATTAATCACGTTCTGAACAACCCATTATTTATGTATTACGACCGTGAAGGGGCGTTGACCAAAGTGCCCTCAGGTGATTGGGGTGTAACCTTCAACACATTAAAAGAACGTGGTCTGAACATCGCGAGTAATTACTACCTCGCGCAGAGTTTGCTCTGGCCGGATGTTAAAATTGCGGCACTTAAAAACGCGCAAGGCGGGGTCTATGGCCACCGTTACGAGGCGCGCATGTTTGGCGTCGGTGTACATCAACATCAAACCGCCTTCATTGCCACCACCGCTTTGGCGTTTCATGCCGATTTTTCTGCAAAAGTAAATGTATTATTGGATAAGTACGGCTTTTCTGTCGATAGTTTGGCGCAAACATACGATTTAGTGCGCCAATCATACAAAAACGCCCGCCATCATAATGGAAAATTCTTTGATATCGCTTACGGGAACGGGAGTATGGCGGAATTTGCACGGGAATTTGCCGATCTCATCGAAGAGATACTTCCTGAAATAGGTCTGGAAAAAGAAGCGCAGCCATTACTGGGGATTTGCCGCAGTGGGTGCACAGATGGTAAAGTAAACAGAAGCTTATTTCCGACCTTGCCGGATATATTGAACCAGCAACGGAATTATGATCCTGCGATTTTCGATGACCCGAATAAATCGGCGCGGGATATATATAAAAAGGAAATGGCCCGAATAAACGGTGGTTTGTGTGCCGCCGCTTGAATAGGCATAAGGGACGTACCGATGAGTGATGTTGAGAACGTATCTATTTTTAAAAACCTGGCGATTTTGTTTTTAGTGCTGAATGCGGTGTTCTTATATCTGCTCTATGGCTCTTTTTTCGGGGTCGAGGTCGAATTTCTTGCCCCCTTAACCGATACCATCAACAGTGATTTCAAAGTCTTATTCTATACCTATTGTGTATCGGCGTTTTTGGGGCTGTCTTATGTGTTTCTGCTGATTAAGAAATACGGCATATCCCTAACCTTTGCGGTCATGCCGCAATTCGCTTTCATCGGCGCACTCTGCGCTGTGTTTTTGTAATTAATTAAATGGCAGAGCAAAACGTAGAACAACATAAAAATCTTGCCCTTGTTTATCTGTTTTTAGACCTTGGTTTTTTGTTTAATATTTACCTGTCTTATTTTGGCTTTTCTGGTGGGTTTGCGGGTTCTTTTTCACACGTGGTTGAACGCGACCCAGAAGTTATATTCTATGCGTCGATATTGATTTTGGCTGCACTTTTTTCTTTTATTTTCTTTCGTTTGAAAAGATATACCGCTTCTCTTTTTTGTGCGGCATCACCGTTTATCTTTGGCGTGGTTATTATATTCGTCGGAATTTTAATGGCTCTTCTAAAGAATTGACGCACCTTGCGGCTTACCTTAATGTTGGTCGTGTTGTTTTAGGGGTATGAATGCTGAACTTCACCCAAATTGTAGGCACATTTCCAACTTGCCGTCTTCCTAACGAGGCGGGTGGCTTACCTGTAGAAGTTTCTTTGATCGCGCAACTAGGCCATGGCGCAGGAAATCATTTATTTGCCAGCGTTGCAGGCAGACAAAAAGGTCATAGTGATTTCATAGATGAATTGGATGAGCCGTCAACAAAGCTTGGTGGTACAAATTTTGATTTGGGGGATACCACATCACTCTATTCCTTCGTTGTCGGGCCGAAAGGGCACCCATTTCACAGGCATGCCGGTCATCGTATATTTACCGCAGTTTCTGGAAGCGGGGGCGCACAACTGCGGTTTTCAACGGCCTCTATGGAGGATATAGAAGAAGACCCGCATAATTTTATCAAGGCTCTTCATTTTATAAATATTCCGCCCGATTGTTTGTTCACTGTGCGATTTGGAGGCGAGACATGGCATCAATTTTGGCCGCTATCCCGCAATTCATTGCATCCTGTGTTTTTCGCGTTATCTTGCCACACAGATGAATTGGGTGGTGATTTATCGGAAGATTTAAAAAAGAAAATCATGGCGAATGAAGCAAGTATCCCTGCACTTACCGAAGTTTTGCCTGCCGATGTTTCAAAATTGATTCATGATAAAAGTTTTCAAGCTGAAATGGTGCCGACAACAACACTTTCTGTTGATGCCGCTGCGGGCACGATACATCGTAGAGTTTGTGACAGCGTACGCAGTAGTGTGGGCATGATGCGCGGCGCATGGGGAATGTGGCGCGGAACATCAGGATATATATCCCAGACTGATGTGTCGAAAGAGGTTGTGCAGCTTGAGAGTGTTCCTGAAAATTCCTTACTCAAAAAGCATTTATCGGATTTGCATCTTCACCATGAAGATACATTTTCATTGGTTATTAAAGGCGTTGATTTTAAAGAGGTCGGAGCATCAAAAATTTTGGAATTACTTTTGGAGGGGTTTTTACTCAACGCGCCCAGAGGAGTTTCCAGATTAATGTTGGTGCGTAATATTCTTGTAAAACCGCTGGGGCTTAGAACATCGCCGTTGGGTTGTCCCGTTTCATCCTTATTATCCGATGATATAACCAATTTGTTTAAAGGGCAGTATCCGGTTCTGGATCAGGAAATTAACAAAAAAGACATGTCGGCGCAGGTTATTCTTGGCGCGAATGATAAGCATCTTAAATTCAGATCATGTGTCGGTGTGAATATTCTGAATAATGGAGATGTGGAGATTACTATGGGCACGCGCGTGCATTGTAAAAATGCGTTTGGACGTTTTTATATGGGTGTGATTGATTACGTGCATCGAAACTATATTTCTCCAAATATGTTAAGGCGTGCGGTTGATTACGTCGTCTCGCAAAATTCTTAAGGTATGCGCACCCCTGTGATTGACGCGAATCGTCACGTGCCGTAATCTTCCCGTATGAAGCTTACATTCCGTCAAATAGAGCCGTTTGTAAAATCGCCGGATAAGGCCGCGCGGGTGATCCTTGTTTACGGCCCCGATAGTGGCCTTGTGCGTGAACGCGCCAACATCATGGGTAAAACCGTGGTGGAGGATTTGAACGACCCGTTCAACGCGGTTGTGCTGTCCTCGGAAAGCTTGGCGGAAGACCCTGCGCGCTTGTCTGATGAGGCGGGGGCGATCTCTATGATGGGTGGTGATCGTTTGATCCGTGTAGAAGGCGGGGGCGATAAGCTCACCGTTTTGCTTAAATCCTATCTTGAAAACCCCAGTGAATCCGCGCTTGTGATCGTGCAAGCGGGGGAGCTGCGCCCGACATCATCTTTGCGTAAATTATGTGAAAAGGCCAAGAACGCCGCGGCTGTGCCATGTTATGTGGAAGATGAGCGCGGCGTTGCGGGCGTTATTCGTGAAACATTAAATGCGGAAAACCTACGCATAGAGCCTGATGCCGTATCGTGGCTTGCGGCGAATATATCGGGTGACCGCGCCAAGGTCAGATCGGAGCTGGATAAGCTCATTACCTATAAGGGCGATGAACAAAGCCCGATTAGTCTCGTCGATGTGCAGGCAGCGTGCGGCGGCGCGGGCGAACAGAGCTTTGATGATCTCATTTATGCCGTGGCGGGGCGCAGAACGGAAGATGCACTGAAAGCATATAGCGTGTTGATGCAAGAGGGCGTTGTCTTTATCGCGGTATTGCGCAGCCTGCAAAACCATTTTCGGCGGTTGCACGTCACCAAGGCGTACATGCAAAGCGGGATGGATATGGACGGGGCGATGAAAAAGCTCTCCCCACCTGTATTTTTCAAACAGGCACCGCAATTCAAAGGCCAGATTAATGGCTGGTCACTGCCCGCGCTCGATCGGGTGATGGGCAAACTGACGGATCTGGAGGCGCAGTGCAAAACAACGGGCATGCCCGTGGAAACGCTCTGTTCTCAGGCTATCCTCGCGATTTCAAAAACGCGGGCGTAGTAATTTTCCCTTAAATCCCTAAATAAACGGATCATACGACCATTGGAGGAGGGCTTGGCGTTGCCGCGGGCGGCAATCCAGATCACCGCTCATGCAGTTGGCCTTGATTTGTCCGGCGTGGCGGGCAAAACCGCGCCATCGTTTGATCTGTTTTTCATCCACTTCGGGGATACGCCTGCCCATATAATAGCGGCAATACCATTGGAACCAGCCGCGCGGGTCGGGCTCGATGATCCATCCTTTATCCTGCCAGACCTGTAAGGGTTGACGGCTTTTTATACCGAAGTAATTCAGGGATTCGTCGGCCTTATCGCTCGTTTTGGCATCCGTGAACCAATCGGCGGGGAATTCATCGGCGCAGTCATTCATATATTTGCCTTCAAACACGCCAAGCTCCAGCATTTCCTTTGGGGTGAAAAACGGCGTGAAGCCGTCGGCGAAATCCTCACCCATCGGCGCGGAGAGGGCGTAGCTGTAATCGCTTTGCATTTGATCATTCACGGTGATGGTTTTATTTTTCTTCATTTAATTCCTTGTAAACTAAACTGATAAAGGCGCAATCAACGGCCATACAAATATAAAAAACAAGATTGGAAAATATAAGATAAACATCAGAGATTATCTGCTGTGTTGTGCTTTGTAGCGTGAAGGAAAAATATAAAATAACTTCATTAAGCTTACCTGCCAGAAACATGGGCAGGAAAATGATCTGCCCGATAATAAAAATTCTTATGATGTTGCCTTGAACTTTTCGGAATAATGCGCCGATGCTTGAGAATTTGAAATTCTTAGTAACGGCTATGGCAGGAGAGATGAAAATCAAAGACGCGAAAGCTAATCCCTCGATGAGCCAGATGCCGTAATATTTTGATAGGTATGTATAATGGTCGTATGGATTTAATTCGAATACTCCAAATCTACCATCATTTTCCACGTTGTGTACTAGGGTGGATATATTCAGTTGCCTTAAGGCAACAAAAAAAATCCCAAGCAATAAATAAATAACAATAAGCTGAAGCTCTTTTTTCCCTAAGTGATAATACCAAGGCACAGACAGCACCGTTTTTTGCTCGTAAATACCTCTTTTATAGTTCCAAGTATAATATTGTTTTTCTTCATCGAGAATGAACAGTCTATAAAGCGCGATAAGAAAGGCCGTGCTTAGGATAAGATCAACAAGGTAATAAGAAAAATCATAAAGAATGCCGTAAGACACACTTTTATGCACTGATGCCAATGGCTCGACGATGTAATCCAAAACGGATGGAAAATGCCCGTCTAGAATGCCGAAAACAGTGTAGAGAACGAAAGGCAGCCACCCAAGAATAAAAATCTCTTTTTTCTTTTCAAAAACCAACGCAAAGCTTTGCTTTAAAGCCGGAAGAATTTTAATTCTGTATGCCTTTTCGTTTTGCATCTGGTCATTCACGGTGATGGTTTTTTTGGTCATTATTGTTTTTGATTTTCTTCCATAGCTTTTTGTACGCGCTCTTCCTGCATTTTGCGCCATTCCTCTAAGGATTTTCCCTCTTCTTCGGTTGGTTCTAACATAGGTTCGTCAGGAATATCTGGTATTCCTGCAAAAAAATTCTCCAAACCGTCAGATGTTTTCCAATAGGCGTAATATGCGGTGAAATCGTTCTGCGCGGTCAGTGATATTTCTTTTACATCTTTGGGACGCTTGATTGTGCTAATGGTTTTTTTATCTAAGTTATAATCATCGAAATAAATTTCTGCACATTCGGCAATAATCCCTTTATCGCGGAAACGATCATTAGTTTCTAATGTGTTTACGTTGGGACGGAAATCAAATCTTTCGTCATTTGAATCTATCAATGTTCCTGAAAAGAATTCTTTATGTATTGATTTATGGAAGGCATCGAAGCCCAAATCTTCGCTCGTATCTATACGTAGATATAGTTGTTCCCTTTCTTTTTGTTTTTTCTCTAGTTCTTTAAGGCTCACGAAGTCTGTTATAAAACATATATCAGAGGTAAGTCCTATAACGGGAAGGGGGTCTTCGAAAGTAAAGTTTATAGGCTCCCCTTTTTTGTATGTTTGTTTTTCTTCAAGGATATAAACCGTTTCGGTGTTCTTATCTAAGCCACTTTTAAGAGTTAATAATTTGAGAAAGTGACCCGAATGGATATGGTAAAAAAGTCCACATATAAAAATCCCCATTCCCAAGAAAAAATAGGGTCTTTTGTAATTCGAAGTTTGGGATGTTTCCTTACCGAACAAAGTTTTTATCTTTGGTGAAGTTAGGTAAAAAATGACCCATACATTAAATAGTATTCCTAAAACTTTAGGAAGAACACCATAAAGAAGATCTTCTGTTGTTAGAAACGGGTTAGTTACAAGGCCTAACCAGACAATGTCAGGAAGCAGCAGCAGAAAAGTTAAAGCTATAAGAATTATGCGAACGAAATTGCGTCGTTTATATAGGCCAAGAGCAATCAACAAACATAAAAATAAACTACAGAGCGCAACAATAGGAAGTTGGTAGTTTACTTCAAAATACAATGCATATGGGGTATAAAGTCCAGCGAGGATGAGAGTTCCTATAATAAACAGTAGACCAATAGGTGTTTTTTCTTGTTCCATTTTTAAAACCCATCATCATCCACGTTTGGATTTGCCCCTAAAAATTCGGCGAGTTTGCGGATGTGGTTGATCTCGTTCACCTCAATCGCTGTGTTTTTATTTGCGGCTTTTTTCTTTTGCAACACGGGGATGATCGCCTTTTCAAAGCCGAGCTTTGACGATTCCTTTAATCTCACATCCGCTTGCGCGACTTGGCGCACTTCGCCCGCCAATCCGATTTCACCGAAAAATACCGCTGTGGCGGGCAGGGGTTGATTGCTGAGTGCGCTGATGAGCGCGGCGGCCACGGCCAGATCGGCGGCGGGTTCGTTAATGCGGATACCCCCCGCGATATTCAGGAAAATATCATGGCTGGATAGTCTTATCCCGCAGCGCGTTTCAAGCACCGCCACAATCATCGCAAGGCGGTTATGATCCCACCCCAACACGGCGCGGCGCGGCGACGCGAGAGAGGAGGGCGCGACCAAGGCTTGTACCTCCACCAATAACGGCCTTGTGCCTTCTAACGCCGCCAGAACGGCGCTGCCTGCGGCATCTTCGTGACGCTGGGACAGGAACAGGGCGGAGGGGTTTTTCACCTCTATCAATCCGCCTTCCGCCATTTCGAACACGCCAATTTCATCGGTGGGGCCGAAACGGTTTTTCACCGCACGTAAGATGCGGAAATGGTGGCTGCGGTCGCCTTCGAAATACAGGACGGTATCCACCAAATGCTCCAGCACCCTTGGCCCTGCGATTTGCCCGTCTTTTGTGACATGCCCGACAAAAATCACCGCGATATTGCGCGATTTTGCCATGCGGATAATTTCCTGCGCGCTTGTACGCACTTGCGTCACTGTGCCCGGCGCGCTGTCGATGCTGTCCACATACATGGTTTGGATCGAATCGATAATCAGGAGCTTGATGTCGTTGGTGGCGTCTTTCACGGTTTCCAATATGTCGCGCACATTGGTCGCAGAGGCGAGCTTCACCGGCGAATCGCCAAGCCCCAAACGGTTGGCACGCATGCGAATCTGATCGGTTGATTCCTCACCGGAGATATAAGCACAGCCGACATTATTACTGGTGAGCGCACACACAGCCTGAAGGAGGAGCGTTGATTTCCCGATGCCCGGATCACCACCAATGAGAATCGCAGCCCCCGGCACAATGCCGCCGCCCGTCACGCGGTCAAATTCATTCAGGCGCGTGAGAAGGCGCGGATAAGTGCGCCCCGTATCATTCTGGAGGTCAACAAGCTCTATCAAACGGCCTTTTTTCTTACCGCTTAAGCCCTTGGGTACGCTGGCTTCGGTGACTTCTTCGGTGATGGTGTTCCACTCACCGCATGCATCGCATTTCCCCGCCCAACGGGTGGAAACAGAACCACAGGCATTACATGTATATGATTTTTGAGCTTTCGCCATAGTGCGCCGTTCCTCTATTTTAAAAGACGTCGTTACTTCGCTTCTTACATAGGGGTACTATGCTGCGTCGCTCGTGCCTAGTCTTTAAAAAGATATGAACGGCTTGCCGCGCCTATGAGATCACTCATATTCGCATGCGGCAGGGGCACTTGCAAGCGCGACGGCTTCGGGAGTATAGGAGAAAAATTCGGGCTTAAGCTGTCTGCCCTGAACACCCGCAAAGCCCATATCAAAAAGGGTTTGCGCCTCGCCTGCGGTGCGGACACGCTCGGCAATTAACTGTGTTTCGGGGTGGTCGGTTTGCAAACGTGCGACAACTTGGACGAATTGCTCGGCGGTGTGTCCTTTAACGTCATCGCCCAGCCCCGCACGAACCACAGGCCCGTCAATTTTGATGTAATCGACCAGATCACCAAAGACGGCGATGCGGTTTTTATCAAGGGCGTTGCCCGTGAAATCATCAAGCGCAAAGCGGAACCCGCGCTCTTTCAAGGCTTTCAGATGCTCTATATCGGCGTTGACGTCTACGTCATGCTCCAGAATTTCGAAAATGAAATTTTCTGGCTCGAATCCTTCAACGCGGCGTTCTATTTCCGTCCAAAAAGTGGGGGAGAGCGCAGACTCAACGGAGATGTTGAGCGTCGCAGGCAGTTGCGTCGCGTGCTTGATCCCGATGGAGCAGGTCAGAACGTCGAACTTCTCCGCAAGGCCACGGCGGTAAAATTCCTGTGATAATTCGCCAATGGAATACGCGCCGTGCATATCGTCTTTCGGGCGCGCCAGAGATTCGGCGGCCAAAACCGCAAACTTGCCATAGATCGGCTCTTGCACTGCGCCGTTTTTGTAGGCGTCGTAAATCACCGATTGCACAACATCTTCTGACAGATCCTCTAAGGGAATGCCCTGATGCGGGATTAGCGCGCTCTGCAATGCGCCAAAGCTATGTTTTGGTTGTTCGTCGTGTCCCATGATTCCGTTCGCGTGTGCGTTCCTTCTTCTAAACGTGGCGGATCATAAGGGAGGTAATTTTTTTCTGCCACAAAATAAAAGGGATTTTTTTCTTGTACGCGCGTAAGCACCTGTTTTTGATGTATAGTATCGGTGGAAGGATGATGTGATGAAGAAAATAAAAACATCAGCATTTTTTGTATCAGTACTATGGGCGGCATGCTTGATGCCGTCAACATCCGATGCACGCTATCTAGTCGATTTTGCGCAGCCGACAAAAGGAGCAGTTGGTTATCGCCTCATGTTTGAAAAATTTGTTGATGGCACAACGACAAAAAGTGAAGAGGTCAAGCAACGTTTTTGTCAGAAGTTCATTTTTCATTTTTTGCATGTCGAAATTGGTAAAGCTCTATACAAAGACACTTTTCATGAGATGGACAGTGAGCAACAAGTTCAGGATGTAAAAGAATTACGCAAGGATATTCAGGAAACGAAGGACTGCACAGAACGGTTTAAGCTTTGGCTTGCTTATGATGATAAATGGTACAAGGAGCAGCGTGATAAAGAATGGGAAAAGAAAAAGGCACGGGAGAAACTACAAGAGCAGAGCGTTGAAGATACCGGAGAAGATGTGTTTGATGCGGTTATCAATGGTGTTTTTCTTTCCATCCCGCGAAAATATATCTGGTTTGGCAGTCGAAAGAAAGACGGGCCTCATCATGCCGTAAATCTACAGTTTTTTTACCCGGATATGAAGGCACATGATACACGTCTTTCAAGTCATCCTGACTACAGGGGAATGAGAACAAATATTGGTGGGGTCTTAGCCTTTACAGATTATAAAGCTTTACCCTGTCCGGGGATTCCGGAAAAGGAGATATGTGCAGAAAGCGTATATATTAGATCTGCGCGAAAAACGGTCGGTTGCCGATGGGGAAGCCAGGGATTAGGTGAAAATTATGATAATTTAGGAAGAGGATATTACGGTTCTTGGCGCGGCATTTGTAAGCCTAAATATGAGCCTGAATTTGACAAGGATGTCGGTATGATGCGCATCGGGGATGGTGACCAATATACAAAATATTACGAAGGTCATTTTATTTTTCCGGATTACTGGTTTGGTTGCGAAAAACCACCAATAGCGCCTGAGGATTATGGCATGGGCATTTGTGAGTCTTCCATACTCATCGAAAACAAAATCTACTTTAAATATTCATTTCCACGCGAACTGTTCTGGAAACATCGTGAAATTCAGAATGCTGTTCGCACCAAACTGGAGTCTTTTATCGTTAAAAAAGACTAACCTTCCTTCTTCAATGACCATTTCACGGCGGCGTGGTCTGTGCTCATATTGCCGTAAATCGCGATTTGCTTGGTTTTACGCGGGGTAATGCCAGAGCCGAAATACACGCTATCCTCGAGCTTGAGCGCGCCGACATCATGTTTAAACCGCCAACCAATACCACCGGGCATGCGTAGCAACACATCCTGATCATCATTAATCAAAGACGCCGTCACGGCAGGGTGGATATGAAACCGCAGCGCAGTCTCCACGGGTTTAATCAAATCAAACGCGCAGGTGAATTCATCTTCGCCGCGCATATCTTGGCCTTCATCGCCCAGATAAAGTTTACGCGTGTGCGTAATGCCGTTGAGCGGCACGTAGCCATTATGGGAGGCAATAATCAGCGTGGCATCCTTTGTGCCTTCACGAGCGCAAGAGCTTTCCGTCACTTTACGCCCGAAATGGCCGTCTTTGCGTACTTCGCAGGAATTGCGGTAATCAAGGCAGGCCGTGTTATGGGCGGCGGTGAATTTCAGAGCCTCTTGCCATTGCGTACTGGTCGGGTGAGAGCCACACCCCACGAGCAAGCGTTCCTTGCCGTATGAAAATTCAAACCCGAGGGCAGAGGCATGCGCGGCCTTATCATAGGGATATTTCGGGGCGTTGCCCGTATCCATGACAAGCAGGGCGCGGCCAAGCTCAACGCGTTCATAGCCCGTATCAGGCAGGCTTTGTTTGGTTTTTTTGTGCGTTCCTGCCTGCGCGAGGATGGAATCAATCGCCGCAATTTCACCTTCCTGCGCGCCGTGGAACAGGCCGAATTTACGGTCACGATAACGCAGCGTGCGCAAGGCGGCGCTTAAACGCTCAATCTTCGCACTCAGATAATTTGGCGCAGGGTAGTCGCCCGCCTTAAGTGCGGAGCGGATATCCACCAATATTTCCAGCACATCCAACATAATCGCAGGGGAGCGTGAAATATGCCCGCCATCTTTCAAGATTTGCTCTTCCAAAGTTTTGGACAGGGCGCTGAGGCCTTGCTCAATCCATTTTTCATGCCCTTCCATCGCGATACCCGCATAGATCAGGCCTTTAATCGCTTGAAGATGCGCGCTGCCGTTGCCGTTGCCAAGCGCGTTGGAAAGGTGTTTGGCTTGTTTCGCGAGGATACTGAGGAAGGATTCGTCGAAATCCGCGTTGAAACTGCCGCAGAAATAATCGTAATGGCACACCCACATGGATATGCGGCGTCCCAGAATATCTGTGCGCCAGCTTTTGGCGTCCCAATGGTCGTAATTATCGATCCAGTTTTCAATCATAAGGCGACCCTGTTCCTTTGACCGTGCGCCGCCAAGCGTGCGCAAATCACGCAGCCAACTGAAACTGTGGATATGGCTTGTCCAGACATCATCTGAATCCTCGGGGTTCCACCATTCCGCATACCATTGCGGGCCTGTGCGATCGACCACGCCTGCCGCGTCGAGTAATTCTTGTGCGCGTTCCGCGTTGCCAGGCCATGGGTCAACGGGTTTGACGATGAGGCGGTCGGGCGCGCTGCCCCGTAAGCTCCAATCATAGAGCGGGGTGTTATAGGCCATGTGTCCGGCCTTGCTTTTAAGGCTGTTGATCATGTGAAAAGGCATCATGGTTTCTCCTTCCTTTCCTACGAACGAAGCGCGGCAATGTTCCGCGCGTAATGTTCAGGCCCGTCTTTAAACACGGCCGTTCCTGCGACGAGCACATTCGCCCCTGCGGCAATAACCTGTTTGGCGGTTTCGGGATTAACCCCGCCATCGACTTCCAGATCTATGTCTCTGCCAGTCTCGTTAATCATGCGGCGGGCATCCGCTATTTTATCGAGGAGGGGAATAAAGCTTTGCCCGCCAAAACCGGGATTGACCGTCATAATCAAAATCAGATCGACCATATCCATCACGTGTTTGATGGATTCAATAGGGGTATGGGGATTAAGGGATACGCCCGCCTTCACGCCTTTGGCCTTGATATGCTGCAACGTGCGGTGCAGATGTGGGCCGGCCTCTACGTGGGCGGTGATAATGTCAGAACCCGCATTGACGAAATCATCAATCAGCGGATCGACAGGGGAAATCATAAGGTGAACATCGAATATCTTGTCAGAGCTTTTGCGGATGGATTTAACCACGGGCGCACCGAACGTCAAATTCGGGACGAAATGTCCGTCCATCACATCAATGTGGATATATTCTGCGCCGGCCTTATCAATGGCGGCAACTTCTTCGCCCAATTTGGAAAAATCGGCGGATAAAATTGATGGTGCGATACGAACGTTGGACATAGCTTAGGGTACTCTGAGTAAGGATAAGCGCAGGACGCGCAGGATAAGAGCCGCAAAGAAAATCACGACTCTTTAAATTTAGCAGAAAAAGAATCGCATATCCATTCTATAAGGGAA
>CAXHFH010000033.1:0-21745 GCA_964015995.1 uncultured Alphaproteobacteria bacterium | reverse complement strand
TGCTTTAAGTTTTGCTGATTTCATTTCAAAACAATTATGTAACTTAATATGAGGTTATTTAAAGTAAAAAAAATAAAAGTTAAAGAGAAATCATGTTCGGCTATACTTTGTGTGCTCTTCTATCAAAGGTTTTCCGCAGACTGGCACGTATAACATATAACTATCGCTTTGCGCTGCGCTGTGGAGTTGATAGGATCAAAAATATCATTCAATCGAAGGATCACACATGATCAAATATATGTTTCGGGTTTTACTGGTTTTCTGTTTGGTTGGGGGGGCATTTCCGTCCCACGCGAAAAATGAAATAAAGGACGCCACAGTTGCCGACATCGAAAAGGCGGAAAATTATCTTCAGGATATGAAAACGGCGCAGGCACGCTTCGTCCAGACCACCCATGACGGGACGCAACTGGTGGGCACGTTTTATTTGAACCGCCCGGGGAAATTACGCTTTGATTATGACCCACCGCTCGAGAATTTCGTCGTTGCCGATGGCGTGTTTATCTATTTTTATGACGCGGAACTGGAGGAGCAAACAAACGCCCCGATTCAGGCGACCTTGGCGAATTTCTTCCTGCGCAAAAATTTCTCACTCGCGGATGATATTATCGTGAAAGATGCAAAA
This sequence comes from uncultured Alphaproteobacteria bacterium, assembly GCA_964015995.1. Lineage (GTDB taxonomy): Bacteria > Pseudomonadota > Alphaproteobacteria > Micavibrionales > Micavibrionaceae > UBA1672. The sequence goes on along the minus strand of CAXHFH010000033.1, from coordinate 21,120 downwards.
TGGGCGGCAGGCCTGTTGCAAATTAAGGTCGTGCAAGCCGAGGAGCCGGAGGCTGGCTCTATCACATTCGCATTCAGCAAAAAGCCGTTTGAATTGAAGAAATGGCGCGTGATTGATGCACAAGGCATGATCACGGAAGTGGAACTTTTCTATCTCAAGAAGGGCATGAAACATCCCAAGGAGCTGTTTGTGTTCGTTGATCCTAAGAAACTGGATGGGAAGCCGAACTATAATGACTGATGGCGGCCCGTTAGAGCATTTAATACGCCTGTTATCAGGTTTGCCGGGATTGGGAAACCGATCAGGCCGCCGGATTGCGCTGCATTTACTCTCTAAACGCGGAAGCCTTATGATGCCGCTCGCGCATGCGCTGTCCGATGCGGCGGAGAACGTCAAAAGCTGCGCCACTTGTGGCAATCTGGATATGATCGACCCGTGCGGAATATGCACTGCGCCCAAACGTGACGATACCCAAATCTGTGTTGTGGCATCGGTCAGTGATGTCTGGGCGATTGAGCGCACCGCCGCGTTTAAGGGGCGGTATCACGTGCTCGGTGGTCTGCTCAGTGCGCTTGATGGTATCGGGCCGGATGATTTGCGCATTGGTAAACTCGTGGATCGTGTGAAGGCCTCTAATGGCGGCGTGGGGGAGGTTATCCTCGCGCTTAGTGCCACCGTTGACGGGCAATCTACCGCACATTATATCGCCGATCATGTGACGCCATTGGGCGTGAAAGTCACCCATCTGGCGCATGGTATGCCCGTGGGCGGTGATCTGGATTATCTCGATGATGGCACCATCACCACCGCTCTAAGGGCACGTGGTTAGGTTAATGTTTTATTATTAGCAAGTCGAACAGCAACTACTTTAAGTTCTTTACTTAGGTACTGCGGCTCGCCAATAACAATAGAACCAGTTTCAAATTCCCAGACTTCATCATCACTATTTTTAGAGATTATTTGAAACAATCCTTTACCGAGATTTTGCGCTAAAACGGGTCGATAAACGCTTGTACCTTCATCAAGTAACCGAACATAGATATTTACCTGAGCACTCATAGTTTGATTTTTCGCATATATTATTTCTCCCAGATCTATTCTATTGTGATTGAAAGATCATTTTTTAGCTTACACTTTTTACTCCTTCTCGGAAATATAGAGCGTGCCGGCGCTGCTGACTTGTAGGACGGCGACGTGGGTGTAATGCGCGCTGTGGTCGCCGCCGATGGATACATCATAATAGAGCCCTGCGGGCAGGTAATGATCGGCGCTGCTCGCCGTGATGCTGCTATCCCCGAAGGCGATATAGACGGGCACATCGGCGTAGAGGCTGACGATTTGGGTGCCGGCTTCAAAGGCGGTTGAGTTACGCGCCGTGCTACCGCCCGCGGCGATAGAATGCGCACCGCCTGATTTCATACGCAAGGCGGGGATTGGGTTGTCGTTTAAATCCTGAGGTAATAAAGTTGTCATGGGTACTCTCCTTTTATAGATAAATAAAAAACCCTGCGCGGGTTTCCGGCAGGGCGAACATACAATTTTGGTGATTTGATTTTTAATATAGGATTATTTTCTTACCGTGTCAAATCTATACGCATTGGTAGATGACGTATCTTTTTTCCTGCGTCCCGTAGGCGCGTATCCAAAAGATAGAGAATAAGCCCCAGCCAGACATCCAAAGTGCGGCAGAAGCACGTGTTGGCTCTAGCATGACATGGAATGCGGCGAGCATCAGGACAAGGCCGAGGCCGAACACAATATTACCGATGCTTTTATTTTGTTGAACAAGCGCGTAGAGCATAATGGCGATGCTGTATAGGGCGAGTACAACCAAAACGGTTTGTGGGCTGTTGATGTCCAGAAAAGTCGTCTCTGAAAGCGTTTGGGCCAAAAGCCCGTAAGACATGCTGCCTTGAAGCATAAGCACGCTTAACGTGAATAATCCGGCGAACAGGCCAATCATCATGCGGGATATTTTCGTGCTGTAGGCGTAGCTTTGCCCCGCCCAGAAGGTGGCACCAATCATGAACATGACACACATGGTTTCCATCAAGGCGTTCTTTGTTAAAACAGGTGTGCTGATGTGCAAATAAAATGCGGTGTAGAGTAAGGCAACCGTGAACCACAGAATGGTGCGGTCATTCAAACAATAGAGCGCGAGCATGCCACGTTTCATATTACGTCCTGCATTCATGCGGTGCATCAGATCATAGGCAAGAGCGGAGCTTTGTGCGTTGTTATTTTTTGAAACGGTGCTGTTATCGGCATAGGCTTCGTAATGCTCGCTCATCTCATAAAGCGAAAGCGCACGCAGAGCGGTGAACGTGCCCCACAATATCGCAAGAATACCAATATGCATTGAACTCATATCCACGAACAGAAAGCTAAGAACGCTGATGATGACCAGCCCAATGTATAAAAACAAACCGGGTTGTTTCGATGAATAGTAAGACATTTTACTCTACTCCGTTACTCCACAGTGGATAAATTAGATAGGGACTCAATCAGTTTTTTGGTGATGATGTCTTCTTCATCTTTTGTCTGATTAATGGTTTCGTCAGTGATCTCACCTGATGCAGGTTCAATCGTGTTTAGGTCTAGGGGGATGGCTGTTTCGGGTTCCGATTGAGCAAGGCTCATTGCTCCGTAGATGTCGTCAGACAATACGGAATCGTTCCCGTTCCCATTGATAAGGAAAAAACCGAGAGTGATTTGTAGGCATGAAAACAGGGCGATAAATAGAAACGCCCCGCGCCTCGAGGTATGAGGTTTAGCGAATCGCATGCATCAATAATATGCGATTTTTATGCAGGTTTATATGTGCCATAGTCGCTTACGACTTCGCCGAAGCCGAATTGGACGTGTTTTTTGACATCAACATTGGTTAAAACCGTTGATATCTGTAGGTTTTCGAATTTATCAAATTGTGACAATCCGCTGTGGACAACTTCTTTTCTTGTCCTATGCCAAGCCACTACATAAAGAAGTTGATCACAATTTTTCTGAATGGCGCGGGCATCTGACACCGCCATACAGGCTGGCGTATCGATAATGATAAGGTCGTAATCATTTTTCAAGGATAGGATCAGTTTGTCCATTTTCTTTGATGAAACTAAATCCAGGGCGCTGTTCGGGACGGCGCGACCATATATAGCGTGCAGACCTGAAGGGTCTTTTGTGTCGATGACTTCTTCTAATTTGTGGGCACCGCTTAAATAGTCCACTAAAGATAGTGTGTTCTTTTTGCCTAATGATGTGTGCACGCAAGGAGACCGTAAATCGCCGTCAATCAAAAGAACGCGCATGCCGGAACGTGCGCTTAAACGTGCGAGCCAAGCACAGAGCGTGGTCTTGCCTTCATTCGGCTTAGAGGAAGTGAGCATCATAACCTGTCCCGTTTTACGGGTGGTCTTCTTAGCGGATAATTTGATATTTAAGGCGAGGTTACGCACCGCCTCTGCAACATCAGAGCTTGGGTGATCAAGTACATAATCTGCCATGGCCTTGCCCTTATCACCCTTTACATTCGGGATCAGCGCGAAACATGCATGGTCTGTTGTACTCTCCAACTGTCCGCCATTGAGAAATGTTTTACGATTTTTTTCAATCATGATCACGATGAGCATGGCCAATATAATCGATAGCGTTAAAGATAATCCTGTGAGCTTAATTCTGTTTGGAAACACTGGGAAGAGGGGGGCTGTCGCCGGTGAGATGACATGGATGTTTGACGACTGCCTTGCATGCATAGGAACACCCGGACCGCTGGCACTTTCAATTTGAACGAGTAGGTCTTCAACGCTCATTAGTGCATTTTCAAGATTTTCAAATTGAGTGTCATTGTGCGCTAATTTAGATGTTTCGGCTTTCTCTTTTTGTACGCTAAGTTCCTGTAGGCGCGCTGCCGCGTGATCATGCTGGATCTTCAAATCAAGCATGATTGCGTGACTTTCCTGATGGATATCCTGTTCAATTTGAGCAAGCTCTAGCTTTGTGTTGATGATTTTCGGGTGGGCCTCACCGTAGCGTAATGAAAGTTTTTCAAGTTTACGTTTCAGGGATTTTTCGTTTTGCCTTAAAGATTGGATGTCAGGTGAGTTTCTTAAAACTGATGCGCTCGGGGTTAGTTTCAAGGTGTCATTTTCGCCTAAGAACGGGCTGAGTTGGCTCTTAAGGCCTAAAACAGTTTCTTGCGCTCTTTTATATTTCACATCAATTTGATTTTTGGCAAAAGTGTCTATGTGCTGCGTTTTCTTGGTTTTAATATCGTCAAGAACGTCATGCGCTTCGTTCAGGCTCAAAAGAAGTGAGTCTTGCCATTGCGCGCCATAAGATTGTGCGGGTTGCCTGTAAATATCTTCGATGTTCTGATCTGCGATATAATGACGGATAAAAGCACTCAGAATTTGTGATGCTCTGTCTGGGTTATGATGCGCATAAGATAGTTTTAAAACATTGGAGTTTGGCTCTTGCTCGACAGTAAGGGGCTCTAAAACACTTTTGATTAATACTGCATGATCTTTTGAAATACCATCAGAAGCACCGTTATTGGGGGTGTCATGCACATTCAGGCTTTTGAATTGCGGGGTATTTATGGCTTTCTTTGCACCAAAGCTTTCATCGCCAAACAAATTAAGTCCTGCGACCACCTGACGGCCTGTCGCAAGGGATTTTATACGATGTTGCTGTGTTTTAATGAAGGTCTCATCTTGATTGTCAAAAGCTATTTGCGCGTTCGCCACATAAACAGGCTTCAGGCTTTGTATCAGTAGTGCGCAAGTAGAGAATAGAAGTAAGAATATGCCCATAACCATCATTTTCCGGCGGTGCAATATGCTTGGGATGCGTTGTGATGGATCGGTTTTATGTCTTTGTGTGTGATCAGTCATAGGGCGTAATCGTTTATAAACGCTCCTTTATGATGATAATGTCGCCATCCAGATACTCTAACGCACCGGTTTGAGCCTTTTTACGGTAATGCGTGCCTTTGACATTGCGCACGATTTCAAATTCTTGTTTGTCGGCTTTATCTGTGTATCCACCAGCCAAAGCAACGATGTTGAGTATATGCGAGGCGTTCGGCGGAAGCGCATAGTAACCAGGACTTTTCACCTCGCCAACGACATATATTTGTCGGGTCGCATTGGCGGGCACATTTTTAACGCTTGTGGATTTAACTGAAACAACTGGGTTTTTAATGTATCCATCACGCAAGCGTGCCGAGATATGATTTCTGATTTCACTTGGGCTTTTGCCAGCAACGTGAACATCACCAATCATCGGCATTTGGATATTGCCCGCGCCATCAATGTAATAGGGACCACTGAGGTCTTTTTCGCCTTGTACAACGACTTTGATCGTTTCACCTTGTGATACAGAATTATCAGCATGCGCAGCTGGTGGTTGAAAAGCGAATAAGCTTAACAGCGTTATAAAAAAACTATAATTGATTGTACGAAAGAGCTTGAAAAACATAGATTTTTTATAAATTCACACGGGTTGAAAAAACGTATTTAGCATCAAATGTATGATAATGTCTTTGCCATAGGGGGGCAAGCACGCAACATTTGAAAACTCATAAAATTTCCAAAATTGTGTATTAAATCTATGAAATATATAAAAGTTGGCGAAAAGCCTCAGTCTTTTACGTGCTCTTCGGTGATATCGTGTGTGATAATCCGTGATCCGACGGGCAGGTCAATAAGCTGTACGTAAACTTCCGGTGCCATACCGTCTGTTTTGAATAAATCTGCAAAACCACTGACGGCCTCAGCGAAACGGTTTGCGGCCTCTACGGGTTCGGTTTCATATAATGGGCGTTGCAATAATAGTGCATATTCATACCCTTCGGTTTGCGCGATAATATCTGATTGTCTGCGTAACTGAACAAGATGTTTTGAGAGTTTTGCAACAACGTAATCAGCCGCGTACGGGCCTTCTGCTTCATAAATCGTCTGATAATTTTTGATGCCGATGAACACAATAAATGTACGTTCGCCGTAACGATCCGCACGGTCAATTGCAGAAAGGAAAAGTTGATTGAATGCTGATTTCGCGATGATACCGCCCGCACTCGGGAAGTCTTCGCTGTCATCGCCGATGCGCTTAATTAAGGAAAGCAAATAGCGCGCATTGTCGACTTTTGTATCTAATTCCGCGGGGTCTATTGGTTTTGTTATGGCGTCATTGCCGCCACTTTGGATGGCTTCTAATTGCTGGGTATCTGCACCCATTTGAACGATGTAGGGATAGCGACCTGTTGCACGGCGTAATTTTTGAATGACGGGCTGCGCACTTGTCAGGGGTGCAGGGTCAATGAAAACGATATCATAATCTTCTTGGCTCATGCGCTCGACTGCGTTGTTCTTAACCGGCTCTTCGGTGATTTTATGTCCGAGTGTTTCCAGCCTGTTGTTCATTAACTGCGCTGTTATATCTTCTCTATCAACTACGAGGATTTTCATTGTATGTGCCTTTATTTGGTGTGCCCTGTTATGTGTATAGCTTGTGTATTCAAAAGATAATTTCATTAGAATCTATACTACTTTAGTATATTGCTCGTTGATAATGGCAAAAAAATCTTTAAAAAACACTAATAAAAGTTAAGTCGAAAATCCTGTATTTATTTGCGGGTTTATTTCCTTTAAGGTACAAAGCTCTGAAAGTTAATGATTACGGTGGTTAAAGGACAATAATGAGCATTACATTACACACAAATGATTTGCCTGATGGGCTTGATTTAGGCAAAAGCGTTGCGATTGACACCGAAACAATGGGGTTGAACCCGAACCGTGACAGGCTCTGTCTGGTTCAATTATCAAATGGAGATGGCACGGCGCATCTGGTGCAAATGACTGACCCGTCCTTTGATGCGCCCAATTTAAAAAAGTTAGTTTCTGATCCAAGCGTTTTGAAATTGTTTCACTTTGCGCGTTTTGACGTTGCGATAATGAAATACGCACTTGGTGTTGATTGTCCGAATATTTATTGTACGAAAATTGCTTCTAAGCTTGTTCGTACTTACACAGATCGTCACGGTCTCAGGCACTTATGTCGTGATTTGATTGGTGTCGATCTCAGCAAGCAACAGCAATCTTCGGATTGGGGCGCGGAGGAGCTTAGTCCCGAACAACTCGCTTATGCCGCAAGTGATGTATACTACCTCCACCAGCTTAAGCGAAAATTAGATACAATGTTGGAGCGTGAAAACCGTACAGAGCTTGCGCAGAGTTGCTTTGACTTTATTTCGACACGCACGGATCTGGATTTGAATGGCTGGTTCTACGATATCTTTGAACATTAACGTATTGAAGGTCATAACATTTTGGCATCACAACCGCAGAAAAAGACAACGATGGACGATATCCAAAAAACAGATATAGCGCATGCCGTGCATGTTTTGAAAACCGAAGGGGATGCGCTGCATACCCTTTCTGATATGGTTGATGATTCCTTTCATAAGGCTGTGATGGCTGTTGATGCCATGAAAAATATAGATCGCGGATCAGGGCGATTGATCATCGCTGGGATTGGAAAAAGTGGTCACGTTGCCCGCAAAATTGCGGCGACCATGGCCTCTACGGGGACGCCGTCTTATTTTGTGCATCCGGGCGAAGCCAGTCACGGTGATATGGGGATGATCACGGAAAATGATGTGGTGCTGATGCTCTCAAATTCTGGTGAAAATGCAGAGCTTTCTGATCTCATTCATTATACGCGCCGTTATGATATTACGTTGATCGCGATGACAAGCAAGCCGGAATCAAGCTTGGCGCGTCATGCAGATATCACGTTACTACTGCCGCAGGTTGGTGAAGTTTGTCCGAATGGTTTGGCACCAACGACATCTACCACCATGATGATCGCTTATGGTGATGCGTTGGCTGTGGCTTTATTGGAGCGCATGGGCTTAACACCAGAGCAATATAAAGTGTTCCACCCGGGCGGAAAATTGGGGCAGAAATTGCTGACTGTTTCGGAACTTATGGTATCAGGCGATGATTTGCCGATCGTTGGTTCTGATGCGCTGATGGACGCTGCGCTGATTGCGTTGACTGAGAAAAACTTGGGCTCTGTGCTCGTGTTTAAAGACGATGTTTTGCAAGGCATCGTCACGGATGGTGATTTGAAACGTCATATGGCGCCGGATTTAATGCAAAAGCCAGTGATTGAAGTTATGAGCACGAATCCTAAGATGATTTCTAAACAATCATTGGCCGTGGAAGCACTGGATATCATGACCAAAACACAAGGTCAGTACATCACGAGTTTGATTGTGACGGATGGTGAAGGTGGCGAGGTATGCGGTATGATACGCTTGCAGGACTGTTTACAAGCTGGCGTTGCATAACATAGTTTAGGCTTCTATATTACCCCAATGCGCAAGCATATTCTCGAGTGCTAAGGCAAACCCCGTACACAGAATTAGTCACATGGATGTAGAAAACCTAGTTAGTGAAAATAGCCAATCAGAGCGCATGGAGCGCTTAAGTCGGCGCGATCGTGAAGCGCTCTCGCCTGTTCGTTATACGGCGTTTGTACGGATGATGCGTTTGGCCTTGCCCTTGGCGGCAGCGGTTGTCGTTGCGTTTTTGTTTATTCGTCCGGGCGTGGATGAACAAGTCATCGTGCCGATTGAGGAGGCTGCGCAATCACCCGAGATTAAAGATCAGGAAATTGCTAAAAACGAATTGCTCAATCCTAAATTTGAAAGCACGGATAATAAGAATCAACCATACAGTATTGTCGCTGAACGCGCTGTTCAGGGGGAGACCAACAAAGACCTGATCATGCTAGAGAAGCCCGTCGGTGTCATGACCATGAAAGATGGCGTGGAGATTACTGTTCAATCAAAGACAGGTGCATACAGACAAGATACTGAGCGTTTCTTTTTAGAAGGAGACGTGTCGATGGTACATGGCGGTGGTTATACCCTTGAAAGTGAAGAAGCACATATTGATATGCAGAAGAATTTTGCATGGTCAGAGCAAGATGTTCAAGGTAAAGGCCCTGAAATATCAATCGCGGCGAAAGGGGTTCATGCCAATGGTGAGACGGGTGAAATTATATTCACCGGCCCCGCCAAGTTGATCCTTGAAAAGGGTTTTGAGGGCATTGAATAATGAAACTGCGCGTACCACTATATATTTTTATTGTCTCTGTGGCTGTTACGTCTATGGCCTATGCGCAAGGTACCTCGGCCAATCCTGATAAAAATAAGCCATTGGAAATTACGGCGGATGAAAGTCTTGAATGGCATAGAAATGAGTTGTTTTTTAAGGCCAAAAAGAATGTTCGTGCATCACAAGGCAGCACAACCTTAATTTCCGATGTTTTGGTTGCGAAGTATAGGGAGAGCAAAACAAGTAATATCGATATTCACACCATTCAGGCGACCGGGCGCGTGCAGATTGTATCCGCCAAAAGCAAGGCCTATGGTGATAAGGCGATCTATAGTGTTGATAAAGGCTATGCCGTGATGACTGGCAACAACCTGAAACTGGTGTCAGATGATCAAACCGTGACGGCGCGCGATAAATTTCAATATTGGGTTAATAAAGGGCGTTTAGAAGCCATAGGAAAAGCCGTTGCAGTACGTGAAGGTGATCGGCTCGAGGCGGATAAATTGATCGCGATTTTTGATGAAAAGAATGGCAAGCGCACGCTTAGGACATTGCAGGCTATTGGCAATGTCGTTATCACAACGCCAACAGAAGTTTTAACGGGCGAAAAGGCCATATATCAAGCCAAGACGGATATTGCAGAAATTTCAGAGAATGTAAAAATTACCAAAGGGCCAAATACGCTTGAGGGCGCAAAGGCACAAGTGAATTTGAAAACAAATATCAGCAAAATTTTTGGTTCAAAAGAACCGGGCGGGGGACGCGTTAAAGGTGTGTTTTTCCCTCGTTCTGAGGATAAGCCATAGCGGATTGTTTCGAAGTTTTGTTTACATAGCCGTGACAAACGGTTTATATCAATATTAGATATTCATAAAATAGCGGACTTTAGGAGAGCTTGATGGAGCTTTTTTTGAAATGGGCATTAATGGCATCTGTGCAATTGGCGGCAACCATGTCACCGGGGCCGGCCTTTGTTGTGTCTGTTCGTAATTCCATGGCGCATAACCGTAGTGTTGGCGTTTTTACCGCGCTGGGACTTTCTTTGGGTGTTGCTGCGCATGTGGTCTTTGTGCTTGCGGGTATTTCATTGATCATCGCGCAATCTGTGTTTTTGTTTAACTTTATAAAATATGCGGGCGCCGCGTATCTGTTTTATATCGGTTTAAAGGCTCTGTTTTTTTCCAAGAAACGCGAGAGCGATGCGGGTGTGCAAGATGATAGCGCGCCCAATCAAAAAGGCGCGATGTCGGCGCGTAAAGCCGTCGTAAACGGATTTTTAACCAACCTTCTAAATCCGAAGGCTGTCGTGTTTTTCACGGCCGTGTATACACAGTTTATTGGTATTGATACGCCATTTTTCATGCACATGGCCTACGGACTAACCTCAATATCTATTGAATTTTTATGGTTTGCGGGTGTTGCTGTTGTTTTGACAAACTCACGTGTTAAGGCCAAGTTTATGCGCGTTATGCATTGGATAGAGCGCGGTTGTGGTGGACTGATGATCGGTCTTGGGGTAAAATTGGCGTTCACCAAGTAATACAGGTGCGGGAAATTAGCGTAATATGAACATTAAATCGAAAATATCACGAAAGCCAAGACTACAGAGTGTACCGAAAGGTTTGTCTGTTTTGCATCTTTCGAAATCATATAAGAAACGGCCCGTATTGCGTGATGTGAGCCTGAACGTGGATCGTGGTGAAGCTGTCGCGCTTCTTGGTCCTAATGGTGCAGGTAAGACAACATGCTTCCATATTATCACAGGATTGATCGGCGCAGATGGCGGTGCGATTTTGCTCGATGGGCAAGATCTTGCGCGCTTGCCGATGTATCGCCGCTCTCGCATGGGGGTTGGGTATCTGCCACAAGAGGCTTCGATTTTTCGTGGATTGTCGGTTGAGGATAATTTGCGCGCCGTGATTGAACTTCAAGATTTAAGCAAAGAAGATCAAGATTTGATGTTAGAGGATCTTCTGGCTGAGTTTAGTGTGGAGCATTTAAGGCGCACACCTTCGCTTGCGCTATCGGGCGGAGAACGTAGGCGCGTTGAAATTGCTCGCGCTTTGGCGGCGCGTCCTGATTTTATGCTTCTTGATGAACCGCTCGCAGGTGTTGATCCGATCGCGGTGAATGATATCCGCAACCTTATTTCCCAACTTAAAAATCGTGGTATTGGCGTTTTGATCACTGACCATAACGTCCGTGATTGTCTGGGTATTGTTGATCGCGCCTATATTCTTCACGATGGTAAGGTTCTGATGGAGGGCTTACCCGAAGATATCGTCGATAACGAAGATGTACGCCGCGTTTATCTTGGTGAAGGATTTTCGCTTTAAATTTACTTTATTCTTATTTGGTTTTCGCATTTCTGGTGCACTTTTCAAACGCCCGTGATAAAATAATCCTATGAACACAATTTCTCAAAAGCTCGACTTAAAACAGTCGCAACAGCTTGTGATGACGCCCCAGTTACAGCAGGCGATCAAACTATTACAGCTTAATAATGTGGAGCTCGGCGAATTTCTTGAGGAAGAGCTGGAAAAGAATCCTCTTCTTGAAAAAGTTGAGCCAAGCGCAGAATCAGAAGCGCAGGACAATCAGTCTGAAAAAGAAGAAAAAGATGACATTGATAATGCGTTTGAAGAATCGCAAACATCAGATTTTGATGCCGGCTCATCCATGGCCGATATGGGAAGCGGCGGCAGCACGAAATTTGATGCGATGGATGATTCATTCGAAGATCGCACGAGCGCAGAAAAATCATTACGAGAGCACCTAACCGAACAACTGAATGTAGAATTTGCGGATGAACGAGACCGTATGATTGGCATGTTTTTGATTGATCGTCTGAGCGAAAGCGGTTATTTGCGCGATGATCCTGATACACTTGCTGAGCGTTTAGGGTGTTCTGAGGGGCGCATAGAAAAGCTTTTGTTACGCATGAAGCAATTTGATCCCACGGGTGTTTTTGCACGCGATTTATCAGAATGTTTGATGTTGCAACTTGAGGAGCGCGGGCAGCTTGATCCGCAAATGCAAAAATTACTCGATAATCTGCAAATGCTAGCGGATCATGATTTCAAAAAACTAGCAGATATTTGCGGCGTTAATGAAACCTATCTGATGGATATGGTTGGTGAGATTAAAAGCCTTGATCCCAAACCGGCAGCACAGTTCGATCATTTGGTTGTACAAACCGCGGTGCCTGATGTTTTGATGCGTAAGCTGCCTAAAAACCTTGGTGGTGGTTGGCGCGTGGAATTGAATAATGAGACTTTGCCGCGCGTGTTGGTTAATCAGGATTATTACACGCAAGTGTCAAAAGGTGCATCGCAAAAGGCTGACCGGGAATATGTAACAACGCAATTGTCATCCGCCAACTGGCTTGTGCGGGCACTGGACCAACGTGCGCAGACCATATTGAAAGTGGCCAGTGAAATTGTAGAACAACAAGATGCGTTCTTTAATTACGGGATTGAGTATTTAACGCCGCTGACATTAAAGGATATTGCCGAAGAAATTGAAATGCATGAAAGTACGGTTAGTCGTGTAACGACAAACAAATATATCGGGACGCCCCGCGGCATATTTGAGCTTAAATTTTTCTTCTCTACAGGCTTGGTATCGCAAAGTGGTATGGTGCATTCTTCTGAGGCCATTAAGGCACGTATCAAGACGTTGATTGATGCGGAGGAGCCAACTAAAATTTTATCAGATGATAAAATTGTTGATGTATTAAAAGGCGACGGTATAGATATTGCGCGAAGAACCGTTGCCAAATATCGCGAAGCCTTGCATATTGGGTCTTCCGTACAAAGACGGAAGCAAAAAAAGAATTTGGCATAGCCACGATAAAGGTTTAAGACACTTAAACATCACAGATTTACTAACTTATGGGTTTTTAACGAAGAGGATCAAAACCATGGAAACAACTGTACAGGGAAAACAAATTGATGTTGGTGACGCATTGCGCGAGCATGTAACAGACAAAATTTCCGATATTGGTCAAAAGTATTTCAACAATACAACCAATGCGACTGTGACGTTTTCGAAAGAGGGACACGGCGCAGCGATGTTCAAGGTTCACATCTCTTTTAATGTTGGCAAAAATATTCAAGTTGTAACAGAGGCCGTTGAGCATGATCCTTATGGTGCGTTTGATGCTGCGTCTGAAAAGGCGGCAAAACGTCTGAGAAGATATAAGAAACGTCTACGTGATCATCATAACAGAGCAGAAAAAACACCTGAGGCCGAATTACTGAAGGCGAAGGCTTATACGCTTGTTCAAGAAGCGCAAGAAGTGACAGAGCAAGATAATGACGATGATGATGTGCATAAAGATCCTGCGATCATTGCAGAAATTCAAACACACATTGAGAAAATGAGTGTTTCCGAAGCAGTCATGCGTATGGAATTGGCGGATCAGAATGCACAAATGTTCAGAAATGCCAGCAACGGCAAACTGAACATGGTTTACCTTCGGAAAGATGGTAACATCGGATGGATTGAGCCTGACGATCAGTAAAAGCCATCTCAATTGAATACAAAAAATCCCGTAATTTACGTTGCGGGATTTTTTTTGTTTTAGGTGTGCATTTTTTATATCTGAAAGTCATTAAATGATGAGCGTTATTGTAAAATGCTCCATTTATATTATAAGATACTGATATTAAATAATTTTATTTTTAGATTAAATAATTTTTTTACTAGGCATTCGCAGACAAATCATGTTACAACCCGCACCGAGTTAAAAAACTATGCAAAGGTGCGCCGATGAATATTGCAAAATATATTGATTTTGATCTGTATTTAAATCGCATAAAAGTCCGCAATCAGAAGCAGGCTTTTCAATTGATGGCAACTGAGGCAGCCCCGATGTGTGGTGTGCCTGAAGATGATCTGTTCGAGATTTTCCAAGACCGTTACGAACAGTCCGGTGTCAGCGGCGAGAACGGCGTGGTTATTCTGGATGTTCAATCAGATGAGATTAAAGAACCTGTTATGTGGGCGGCAACGATTGATAAGGGTGTTGATTTTAATATGCATGACACAAAGCCTGCGGATATTTTGGTTGGGATCGTATCGCCCAAATCATACGGCACAGCGCATTTAAGAAATTTGTCGAGCATTGCACGTTTGTTCCGCGCAAAGAATTTATGCGACGCGTTACGTGAAACAAAGAACGAAGACGAAATGCGCATGCTGTTCATGCCCAGCCAAGACTGGATGATTGCGGCTTAATCGTATCAATAAAATTTACGGCTAGTGAACCACAACAGGTTCTAGGTCTTTTTGACGGGCAATAACAACCGCTTTATCAAGTGTGTCAGTCACAGTCAGCTTTTCGCCATCCGCACTGAATATTGCAAAACCTTCTTTGGTCTTGTTTTTAACGGGCTTGATATATGCAATTTGATGGACGCCAAAGCTTTTGAAATCTTGCGCCGAAAGGGTCTTGAGTATTTTTTTGATCCTTACGGTATCTTCGAGATTTTTATCATCCATGATTATGCTCACCCTTTTCGTATATTCAACAGTTCTTATGAAACACCAAAAGCGTGGTGTTTGTCAAAATTCATTTACGTATCAGCGTTTGAGCTATCCACATCAATGGTTTTCAGCTCTTTTTTAGTGGATTTATTCTGATTAATCTTGATTTTAACGGCATGTGATTCGGGGACAATGCGCTCCAGATTAATATGAAGCAGGCCATTGTCCAGATCAGCGCCGCTCACTTCTATGCCATCGGCAAGGACAAAATGACGTTGGAACTGACGCGCTGCGATACCGCGATGCAGATAAATTCTGTCGGCTTCGTCTTTTTGTTTGCCGCGAATGGTCAGTTGATTATGGTCTGTTTCCACATCCAGATCATCCATGGAAAATCCTGCAACCGCTAGGGATATGCGCAGGCCATGCTCACCGATTTGTTCGATGTTATAGGGCGGATAGCCATCCGAGCCGTTCTTGCGCATGCGATCAATAGTTTTTTCGAAATCATCAAAGCCCAAAAATAATGGGCTGTCGAATAGAGATAGACGTGTCGTCATCGTTAAAACTCCTCCTTAAAATTGAGCGAGATTTAAAAGTTATATCATCGTGACCCGCTTAGGCAGCATCACTTGAAGGGTAATATACAGGAATTGCCGTGACTTTATCAAGCAGACTTTACGAAAAGCCGGTCACAATAGCTGCATTCAACGGATTTTTCATCTTCGAAGCTATACCAGACTTTCGGGTGTCCCAATGCACCGCCACCGCCATCACACGAAACGCCGTCGGCGTGATGATCAACTGTGATCGTTTCTGGTGCTTCATGTCGTTTCATGGCGTTTTCCTTAATGTTTAAAACCAATATCATTTAAATTAAAATGATCTGTCATGACAAGCCCTATCGGGTTTATATTTTTTTCCAAACTGCACCGTTCGGTGTGTCTTCGATGGCGATACCCATCTTTGTGAGTTCGTCACGTATTTTGTCTGCGGTCGCAAAGTCTTTTGCCGCTTTTGCTGCATCTCTTTGCTGCAGCATTTCGTTGATTTCATCTGAATTTTCAATCTGTTCGCTTGCACCTATGCCCCAACTAAAACCTCTTAAAGGCTCTTGTTCTTGAAGTATGCCTAAGACGTTTCCTGCCCATATTAGATGTGCTTTAAGTTTTTTCTTGGTAGCATCATCATATCCAACTTTGTTGGCTGTTTTTGCTAACTCGTGCATTTCTGTAATTGCCTGAGGAGTGTTTAGATCATCACACAAAGCTTTTAATATAGGCTCGTAAACTAGAGGTTTTTCGATGTCTATTGATTCCCAATTTATTAGAGGCGCATAAAATTTTTGTAAAGCTTTTTTACTTTGCGCTATCTTTTCTTCCGACCAATCTAAAGGCTGTCTGTAATGTGCAGAAAGAAGAGTAAGGCGTAAAACTTCCCCTTGGTGGTCTTTTAAGAGATCATGCGCGAGGGTGACATTGCCCAAAGACTTGGACATTTTTTCGCCTTCGACGGTCACAAAACCGTTATGCACCCAGTATTTTGCAAAACTGGAGAGATCATCTTTATCACCATGTGCGCAGCAACTTTGTGCAATCTCATTTTCATGATGCGGGAATTTTAAATCTGCACCGCCGCCGTGAATATCAAAGGGCAGGCCGAGATGCTCCGCCGCCATGGCAGAACATTCAATATGCCACCCCGGGCGGCCTTTACCCCACGGGCTGTCCCATCCGGGTTCATCATCATTGCTTGGCTTCCACAATACAAAATCGGCAGGGTCTTTTTTGTAGGAGGCCACTTCCACGCGCGCGCCTGCGATTTGCTCATCGCGGTTGCGGCCTGATAATCCGCCATATTTTGGAAAAGATGGAACGTTGAACAAGACATGCCCGTCTGCCGCGTAGGCATGATCTTTCTTAATCAGTTCCTCAATAATGGCAATCATTTGCCTGATATGCTCGGTCGCCAGCGGTTGCACATCCGGCTCACGTACGCCTAAAGACGCCATATCCTGATTATAAATCTCGGTGTATTTTTTAGTGATGACATCAATGGCTTCACCTGTTTCTTGTGATGCGGTGATAATTTTGTCATCAACATCGGTGATATTGGATACATACGTCACTTTTGGATAAAGCGCGCGCAAGACATTCGAGAGTACGTCAAACACCACCGCCATGCGTGCATTTCCAATATGCGCATAGTTGTAAACCGTTGGTCCGCAAGCATAAATCCGCACATGATTGGGGTCTATGGGGGTGAAGATCTCCTTCTGACGTGTCAGGGAGTTGTGCAGTTTTAGAGTGCTCATGCGTAAAATTGTCCAGTTAATGTCGCTTTTTACTGGAAAATACGGTAAAGAAACGCTAAGACCAACCCCTAATTTAGGTTTTTGCAAAAAATGGCACTGAATATGACGAAGCAAGAAAAGTTGAGTATTTGTGAACAAGATAACCGTCCGACTCGTGAAGAAGCGATGAAGGCAGTGGAAACACTGTTGCGTTGGGCAGGAGAAGACCCAACCCGTGAAGGGCTTGTAGAAACACCAAAGCGTGTGGTTAAGGCCTATGAAGAATTCTTTTCGGGTTACACAAAAGACCCAAGTGCAGAGCTCTCCAAGACTTTCGAAGATATCGAAGGCTTTGACGATATGGTCATCGTAAAGGATATTGATTTTGTATCCCATTGTGAACACCATCTTGTTCCGATCTTAGGCAAGGCGCATGTCGCGTATTGGCCAGATGAAAAAGTAGTCGGTATATCCAAACTGGCACGTATCGTCGATATTTTCGGACGTCGCATGGTGTCACAGGAAAATATGACCCGTAATATTGTTCAGTGTATTGATTCAACGCTTCAGCCAAAAGGCGTCGCGGTTTATATTGATGCCAATCATCAATGTATGTCGACGCGCGGAGTGAATAAGGGTGGTTCTTCAACTGTTACATCTATGTTTAGCGGTATTTTCAAAGAAGATTACAACGTACAGCGCCGTTACCTTGATATGATCAAGGATTAAGGGTAATTTGCTGTCGGACATTAATGTAAGGCAGGCAGCATGACGAGTTTTTCACTTCCCAAATGGTATGATCTTCACACACATTTTCGCCAAGGTGGTGGGGTGCCTGCCTATATTCAGGCGCATTTTGATATGGGCTGTGCGGGTGCGCTTGCGATGCCGAATACCCAGCCACCTGCGGCCGTCGTGTTTGAGGGTGAAGAAGGTGAATATTGGAGCATTGAACGTTATGCTCATGATTTAAGGAAATCAGGGGCGGACAAATTCGATGTGTTCATCGTGCCGCTCTATCTGACCAAAGACACAACCCCTGAAATGATTACCAAGGGCGCGCAGAACGGTATGTTGAAGGCGTGTAAATCATATCCGCCGCATGGAACCACGGGCGCGGAGTTTGGTATTCCCATTACCGAATTTACTGAAAATGGCGTGTTTAAGGCCATGGAAGAGGCGGGCGTTGTGCTGTGCGTCCATGGTGAAGAGCACGGATTAAGCGGTGATCGTTATTTTGACCGTGCAGAGAATGCGGAGGAAATATTCTACGCCGAGCGTATGCCGCTTGTTCGTGAGAAGTTTCCAAATCTGAAAATCGTGTGTGAGCATGTGACAACAAAGAAGGCCGTGGATTTTGTAAAAGATGCGGGAGAAAACACAGCCGCGACGATTACGCCGCAACATTTGATTCACACCATCGGTGATTTGATACAGGGTTTGAAATATCATTTATTTTGCTTGCCTGTTTTAAAGCATGTTGAAGATCGTGATGCATTACGTGCCGCGGTAACGGATTCGAAAAACACTCAATTTTTTGCCGGAACGGATAGCGCCCCGCACACCACCAAAGCAACAGACTGCGGATGCGCGGCGGGGTGTTTCACGGGCGGGATTGCGCCGCAACTTTATGCGCACGCGTTTGAGCTTGCGGGGGTTGATTTATCGCATGTCGAAGGACAGGCAATTTTCCAGAAATTTTTGTGCGAAATAGGTGCGGAATTTTATGGGCTGACCCTATCTGGTGAAACGTTTACTTTGAGTAAAGAAGACACCCCTGTGAAGATGCTCAAGACACCCGATGGAAATGTCACGCCATTGCCAATTGGGCTTGGGCAATCAACTTTACCTTGGTCGATAAAGTTGTAAGTTCGATGGAATGGCAACGCCTTCTTGATCCTGATATTCAACGCTTCATACGCGATCATGCACATGATGACGTGCGCCAGCTTGCGCTTAAAAAAGCACCTGATACGCACTGGCCATACGGCCTGATTTTGGATCAGATTAAGGTGCGCCAAAAAGCCAAAATAAAGTCATTAGATTTATACGAAACGAACGGATTCATATTTCCATTGAACAGCACGTATGAGCAGGCGTCGTCGAGTGTTTGTGCTCGATATAAAGCACAGCTTGTATCGGGTGATGTATTCCTTGATTTAACAACCGGTAGCGGCATTGATTCCTTCCAAATATCTCAAAATTTTACGTCCTCAGTTTTGGTAGAAAAAGATGAGCATAGTGCAGGATTACTGGAGCATAACGTAAGCGTATTGAGGGGCGCGGGCGTGTTAAATACGGGCATAGACGTACACCCCGTTGATGCCCATGATTATATCAAAAGTATGGATGAAGTTGATGTGCTTTATATTGATCCGCAGCGTCGCGAAAATGGGCGGAAAGGGCTGTATGATTTCTCTGTTTGTTCACCCAATATCATTGAGATTCTGCCCGTATTAAAACGTAAGGCAAAAAAGATACTGATTAAGGCATCACCCTTCCTTGATATCGAAAGCGCGATTGAGCAACTTGGATTGGTGGTTCAGGTTCATGTGGTGCAGTGGCAAAATGAGTGCAAGGAAGTTTTGTATCTTCTGGACTGTGAAGAGGCGGGCGTTCAAACTGATCCGAAAATTACGGCCGTGGATCTGGATACTGATGGAAATGTAAGACATAAATTTTCCTACTTTTTGTCGAACGAAAAAAATGAAAACATCATTTGTTCAATGCCACAAAAATATATTTTCGAGCCCGGCCCTGCATTTCAAAAGGCGGGGGGATTTAAAGTAATGGCGGCGCAATATGGCGTCAGTAAAATCCATCCCAATTCGCAACTTTATACTGCAGAAAATCCTTGCGAAAAATTCCCTGGAAAATGCTATGAGATGATCGGAATTTATCCCGTGAAAGCAAAAAATATGCCTGTTAAAAAAGCGGATTTGGCGGTACGTAATTTTCCATCATCTGTGAAAGACTTGCGAAAAAAGCTCAAATTACAAGATGGCGGGGATCATCGTATTTTCGCCACCACATTATCGGATGGATCTAAAAAGCTGATTCTATGTAAGAAGTAAGTCAAAACCCTATATTTCTGCGTTTCTGGATAACTTCGCAATATGTCGGATTACGTAAAGACCTTATTAAGTATTGCCGATATATAATAGGGAGAAGAAATTTTCTCGATTGGGCGAAGATAAAACACTGATTAAATAATGGGTATACCTTCAGTATCAAATCATAAAAATAAGGCCGTTGCTCAGGACGAAAGTGCTGAACACAAGGCTGCTTTCGCTTTTAAAAGCATATTTGTGTCTTCTCCTCAGCATATATGGCGTAGCAAAATAAGCTGGCGCATAGCCCTGACAGCGTTCATGACAATCATGATGATCCAAACATTGATTTTGTTTGCCACGGGCATTGAAACTCAGAAACAGGAGCTTTTGGCGACGTTAAAGGCCGAGGCACGTGTCGCGATCGCCTCTACGATTAACACCAATAAAGATGGTAAAAACACTTCACCTTATGAAGATGCACAAATCGAATCGCTGTTTAATTTGACCCATATAACAGGGCTTAGCATTTATTCTTACACGTTTGATTATATAACCCACTATGGCAATCCGCTTCATATTAAGCCGAAAGCAGAATCTTTGACAGCGGTTTACAGCAGCGAAGAGGGCACATATCACGAGTTTGTTTTAAAGGGTTCTGATATCCAGAGTATGTTTATGGTCGCAGTTCAGTTAGACACCAGCGATATACAGCATCAAGTTTTTCGGTTTATCCTGGATAGTATTAAAATAATGGTCGTTTTGTCTTTGTTGGTGACTGCGGTTTTGATGATCGCGTTGGGTAAGTGGTTGTTGGAGCCGATGTTGTTTGTACGATCAAACTTAGTGGCTGCGTTTAAAAATCCCGAAGCGCCTGACATCATGCCGTCACCTTATAATAAAAATGATGAGATTGGGGCGGCAATCGAGTTAACGCAAAAGCTGATTGCGCAAAATGCTGATAACATAAATAATCTAAAGAGCACTGCAGAAGATAAAATTCATAAGCTTGCCTATTACGATAGCCTGACAGGTCTTCCTAACCGCGCGTTTTTCGTAAAAAAATTGAGTGAGGGCACAATCCTAAGTTCTGATGAAACTGTCAGCAGATTTGCTATTATCACGCTCGATCTTGACCCTGTCTCTTATACACATCTGACGCTGC
>CAXHFH010000032.1:0-21854 GCA_964015995.1 uncultured Alphaproteobacteria bacterium | reverse complement strand
TTCTTACCCCCTGCAACCAATCCAAAATATTTAATGACACCAAGTCCATAAGAGGGGGATCGATATAAGGGATGTTGTTAATGTGCCTTTGATTGTCTGGTAGGCGATCCAAGCCCAGAATAACTCTTTTCCGGGTTTTTTAAATTTTTTGAAAACGCTCTGTTTTTCTTTGTTTACAGTATCCATGATTACACTCTAGGAGTTGCCGGTAATTGATGTAATTGACGCAGGTCAATTTTTATTATTTAAAATTCCTCAATACTGATGTCATGAATGATGACTATCAAAATTGTGCTGATTACGATGATTTAATGCGGCGATATTTGGATACCTGCAACAAAGCATTGTTGCATAATAAAAACCGTTTTCCGTTTAAGCAAATATTTGATGCGGTTAAGAAGACAGGGGCGGGCAAAATGATTGAGGTCAAAATAGCCGAGTATGATCCGACCTTCGTCGTTTATATCGCTGACGATATGATCGCGTTTGATCGGCATGATGCCTGTGGTTCATGCGAGTGCGACGGTCTGTGGCAGGTAGAGCATGCATATCTGAGTGAGGTTGTACAAAATACGCAAGTATATGTTCAAAATCCGGCGCGTTTGAATTGGGAATGGATGTATCTGTAATTTATTCTGCTGCTTCCAGATCCTTGCAAGGGAATTCAGAAGAACAAACCGCGCATGAATAATCTGTGAGTTGATGAATGCTATCCATTTTGATTGTGGAGCCTTGAATTTCTATGCCGGTTTTATCACGTAGTTTTGAGAGCGCGCGTGAGAATGTCTCAGGCTGCATGCCCAAACGAGAGGCCAGAAGCGTTTTATCGTAAGGTAGGTGAAGGGTGATTTCGCCTTGTGCATGTTGATCTGTAAGGCGCAAAAGAAAGCAGCCAATGCGTTGAGAGGCGTTCTGGATAGTCCGGTGCTCAATTTCACGATCTTGACGGCGGCGATAACGCGCCATAGAGCCAAGCATGTTTAAGGCAAGCTTGTTGTTTGTTTCGATCTCAGTTTTTAAATTTCTGAGGGGGATGGTGATAATCTCGCTATCTTGAACTACTTCTGCACTGTATGGGTATATGCAGTCTTCGAAAATGGATGTTTCGCCAAAAATGTGGCCTTTAGGCAATATATCAACAACGGCTTGCGAGCCATCGAGCGTTTCACGAAAAAGTTTTACCCACCCAGTTTTAATAAAATAGAAATGCTTGGCTTCTTCACCATGTATGAAAAGAACTTTACCTTTGGGGTGTTGGTGAACCGCAGCGTCGCGTGCAAGATTGTTGATTGTGGATTCATCGCAGTTTTTAAAAATAGATACACTCACAAGGCTGTTATGAATATCCGGCATTTATTTAAGAATCCTCTGGCTTTGATGATGATCTAATATTGCACCTTTTTATCATGCATTAAAGGTTATTTCTCAACTCCGTATGAAAGAAAGTCTATGTGAGCATATTGAAAATTGATTTTGGTCAATGTTATATTCTCTGTACCTGACACTCTCAATGAGAAACGGCGTAATGGATTTGAACATGCTCGGACAATGTCTGACAGGAATCACGACATCTTATGGATTGCCAATCAGCTTGTTCCTTGGGGGATTGGTTGGTGGGTTTTCTCATTGTGCATGGATGTGCGCGCCTTTTGTACTTGCGCAGAGCGAAGGGCATACCGATATTCATAAATTAAAGTCTGCTTTGTTGTTGCCGTATCATTTGGGGCGCATGACCACATACGTTGTGCTGGCCATTCTTGTGAGTTCTGTAATTAATCTGGCTTTTGTGTTCTCAGATTTAAAGACTTTGATTTCTGCGCCTTTGCTGATGCTTGCGGGGGTCGTTTTTTTGGTAACGGCGTTTCCAAGGCTTTCAGCGGTTTTTCCTTGGGCATCAAAATTACAAATGGCTGTGCCATATCAATGGATTAGTAAGCCCATTTCCAAATTATCGCGACACAGTCATTTTATGGCGCGTTATGGTCTGGGCGTTTTGTTGGGTTTTATGCCGTGCGGTCTGGTCGTGTCCGCGCTTATGGCCTCTGCAACGGCTTCGAATGTATGGGCGGCGGGGCTGGCGATGGCGGCATTCACAGTTGGCACAGTGCCCGCTTTATTAATGGTTTCGTTTGGTGGGCAGGCCTTTAAACAGAAATACCCCAAAGTAAGTTCGTATGTATCGCGCGGCGGTATGGTGGTGAGTAGTTTCTGGCTATTTATGCTTGCCGGCACAATGGTTTTTTAGAAGGAAAGTTTGATGCAAGAAGAGAAATATAATTATGACGTGGTCAAAAAGTTTACTTTGGCGACTTTATTCTGGGCAAACATAGGATTTCTTGCCGGGATCTTTATCGCCTTGCAAATGGTGTTTCCTGATTTAAACATAGAGCCTTATCTTAGTTTCGGTCGGTTACGTCCCGTCCATACATCTGCGGTGATCTTCGCATTTGGTGGTAATGCATTGTTTGCGACCAGTTATTTTATTGTACAGCGCACATGTGGTGTGAGGCTATGGAACGATAAGCTCGCCAATTTCACGTTTTGGGGGTATCAGGCATTTATTATTATGGCTGCCCTTGGTTACGTGCTTGGGGTTACGCAAGCTAAAGAATACGCGGAACCTGAGTGGTATGCTGATTTATGGCTTACGATCGTTTGGGTGGCTTATTTGATTGTTTTCATGATGACAATCGTGCGCCGTAAAGAGCCACATCTTTATGTCGCTAACTGGTTCTTTTTATCTTTCATCGTAACTGTCGCGGTGCTGCATTTAGGAAATGCATTGGCCTTACCTGTGTTTGTTGGTGGCGCGAAAAGTTATTCTGCCTTTGCGGGCGTGCAAAGCGCCATGATCCAGTGGTGGTATGGCCATAACGCGGTTGGCTTTTTCTTAACGGCCGGCTTTTTGGGGATGATGTATTACTTCATACCTAAACAGGCGGATAGGCCGATTTATTCTTATCGCCTGTCCATTATTCACTTTTGGTCGTTGATTTTTATTTACATCTGGGCGGGGCCGCACCATTTGCATTATACGGCGTTGCCGGATTGGGCGCAGACGCTGGGGATGACATTTTCAATCATGCTTTGGATGCCAAGTTGGGGGGGGATGATCAATGGTGTTATGACGCTTTCTGGTGCATGGCATAAGCTGCGTGAAGATCCCATATTACAATTTATGATTATTGCCTTGGCGTTTTATGGCATGGCGACCTTTGAGGGGCCGCTAATGTCCATCCGTGCGGTTAATTCATTATCGCATTATACAGACTGGACGATTGGGCACGTTCATTCCGGCGCTCTTGGTTGGAATGGATTTATTACCTTTGGTTGTCTTTATTACATGGTGCCGCATTTGTGGGGACGAAAAAGACTATACTCTATAAAGCTTGTCAGTATGCACTTGTGGATCGCTACGCTAGGTATCGTTTTCTATATATCTGCGATGTGGGTGTCCGGAATTATGCAAGGATTAATGTGGCGTTCTTACGATGAGATGGGCTTCTTACAATATTCATTTGTAGAGAGTGTGATGGCGATGAAGCCTTTCTATATGATCCGCGTTCTGGGGGGCGTTCTATACCTCACCGGTTCACTGATCATGATCTACAACTTTTATCGTACAATACGCGGTGATATCAGTGAAAAAGAGCCATTAGAAAATGATGTCGGCGCACAAGAAGAAAAAGCGATACAAGAGCAAGGAGCGATAGCATGAGTTGGATGAATAAACATGAAAAGCTAGAACGTAATTCTTTGCTGTTGTTGGTTTGTACCGTTGTTGTGGTTCTAATTGGCGGCATTATCGAAATTGTCCCGTTATTCCGCATGGAAACAGTGATTGAGCCGGTTGAAGGGGTTCGTCCATATACGCCATTGGAATTGGTGGGGCAGAATATTTACATCCGCGAAGGGTGTTATAACTGTCACTCGCAGCAAATCCGCCCTTTGAGAGATGAGGTTGTGCGCTATGGTCACTATTCTTTGGCAGCAGAGAGCATGTATGATCACCCGTTTCAGTGGGGGTCAAAACGCACAGGGCCAGATCTTGCGCGTGTTGGCGGCAAGTATTCAGATGCTTGGCATGTCTCGCACATGAAAGAACCGCGAGATTTAGTGCCTGAGTCGATTATGCCGTCTTATGGGTTTCTTCTGAAAAAAGGGGCAAAGATTCATGATCTTAAAAGCCATCTGAAGGCTTTGAGCACTCTGGGAGTTCCATATTCTGATGAAATGATTGAATGGGCACAAAAGGACGCCGTCGCTCAGGCGACTGGCGAGCCGCGGACAGATACAACAGGATTGATGGAGCGTTATGGCGATAATGTTACCGCACGTGATTTTGACGGCAATCCGACAATGATATCGGAGATGGATGCTCTTGTGGCTTATCTTCAAGCATTGGGCACAATGGTTGATTTCGAAGCAGCCAAGGCCGTAGAGGGGGATGAGTAGATGAAGCATTTTTTCGCGAACCCTGACCTTGGGCTTATCGGTTTACTGTTTTTCTTTATCTTTTTTTGTAGCGTTCTTGTTTGGACATTTCGTCCGAGCGCTAAAAAAAGTTATGAACAGCACGCGCAAATACCCCTCGATGATGAGAAATCGGAGATGAAATAATGGATGATAATAAAAAAGAAATTGATGAAGTTTCCGGTGTTGAAACCACAGGGCACGAATGGGATGGTTTGAAGGAGTTGAATAACCCTTTGCCGCGTTGGTGGTTATGGGTTTTTTATGTGTGTATTATTTGGTCGGTTTGGTATTGGGTTATTTATCCGTCTTGGCCAATTCCGAATGGTGCTACAGAAGGAACGCAGGGCTACACTCAGTTTAAAGAGTTAGAAGAAAGTCAGAGCGAGATTGTCGCGCGACAACAGAAGTATTTAGATCGTTTTGAGAATGCTTCTTTTGAAGACATCATGGCAGACGCAGAACTTTATGCCTTCGCAAGAGCAGGGGGGGCATCTGCATTTAAAGATAATTGTGCCACGTGCCACGGAACTGGCGCAGCAGGTAGTAAGGGCTACCCTAATCTGAATGATGATGATTGGTTATGGGGGGGCACGAAGGCAGATATTTTCCAAACACTTCAATATGGCATACGCGCAGATAATCTTGATTCCAGAGTTTCACAAAT
This sequence comes from uncultured Alphaproteobacteria bacterium, assembly GCA_964015995.1. Lineage (GTDB taxonomy): Bacteria > Pseudomonadota > Alphaproteobacteria > Micavibrionales > Micavibrionaceae > UBA1672. The sequence continues at coordinate 16,714 of CAXHFH010000032.1, read as the reverse complement.
GCCTGCATTTGGTAAAGATGGCTTGCTCAAGAAAGATGAAATTGACGCCGTTGTCGATTACGTGTTGAGCCTTTCAGGTACGGCGAAGAAACCTACTTACGGGCAAGGACAAAAGATTTTTAAAGAACAGTGTGCGTCTTGTCATGGGGAGAATGGTCGAGGCCTTCATGAATTTGGTGCCGCGAACCTAACAGATAAAATATGGTTGTATGGTGGCAAACGTAATGATGTTTACCAAACGGTTTTTTATTCGCGCGCGGGTATGATGCCGGCCTGGAAGGGACGTTTGGATGAAAATACTTTAAAGCAATTAACAATCTATCTTCACGAGTTAAGTGGCGGTGAAGGCGAGGTTGTTGAGCCTGAAAGAGAAGCGGTAACAGATGTCGTGCCAGAAAAACAAAACGAAGCAGACCCAGAACACTAGCCCTGTTAGCGAACAGGATGTTAAGTATTTTGCGAAGCAAGAAAAGGTTTATCCTAAACGTGTTTGGGGCAAGTATCGTAAACTCAAATGGATAGTGATGGCTGTGACGTTGGGTATTTATTACCTTACGCCCTTTATTCGATGGGATCGTGGGCCGAATGCGCCTGATCAGGCTGTTTTGATCGACTTGACCAATGCAAAGGCTTACTGGTTCTGGATCGAAATTTGGCCACAAGAAGTCTATATACTCACAGGTATACTAATTCTTGCCGCGATAGGGTTATTTTTTGTTACGAGCTTATTTGGTCGTGTTTGGTGTGGTTATGCTTGCCCGCAAACTGTGTGGACGGATTTATTTGTCTGGGTCGAGCGTATTGTTCAAGGAGACCGTAACGCACGCAAGAAGCTCCATGACAGTCCGTGGACATTTAATAAAATTAAAAAAATAGTGATTACGCATTTTATATGGCTTGTTATTGCTTGGTGTACCGCAGGTTCTTTTGTTCTTTACTTTAATGACGCGCCGACATTGGTCAAAAGCTTTTTTGAGTTTGATGTGTCACCGACTATACTTGGATTTATCGTTAGCCTGACATTTAGTACTTATTTAATGGCTGGTTTTGCACGTGAACAGGTCTGTACTTATATGTGCCCTTACGCACGATTTCAGTCCGCGATGTTTGATCGCGATACTTTGATTATCGGGTATGATGAAAAGCGTGGTGAGCAACGCGGAAAGCACAAAAAAGGTGATTCATGGGAAGGGCGCGGCCATTGCATTGATTGTACGGCTTGTGTGCAAGTTTGTCCGATGGGTATTGATATACGCGATGGTTTGCAGATGGAATGCATTGCGTGTGGGCTATGTGTGGATGCTTGCAATGATATTATGGACAAGATTGATTTGCCTCGTGGGCTTATTCGATATGACACAACCAGTCATATGGATGCAGAGGTTAAAGGCGGTGAAGAGAAATTCAAATTCATTAGGCCAAGAACAATCTATTATAGTGTTGTTATAGCGATCGTTGGTTGTGTGATGTTGTATTCACTCATCATGCGCGCTCCCTTAGAAATTCATGTGTTACATGACCGAAACCCTATCTTCGTTCAACTATCCAGCGGCGAAATCAGAAATGGCTATGTATTGAAAATTCTGAACAAAACGCATGAGCACCAGACATATAAGCTATCGATCGAGGGTTTGGAGAATTCAAAAATATCAGTTAAAGCCGCCGGCGGTATAGATAAGAATACCCTCTATGTTCCGGCCGATAGTGTCGGCTCATATCATGTTTACGTAAGCGCAGATGTTGTGCCAGCAGCATCCAGAGATATTATATTTAGATTGCAAAATGATACGAACGAAATTGCAGATGAATACCGTTCCTTTTTCGTCACACGTAAGGATTGATATAATGAACGCTATACCCGAAACGAAGCGAAGCCCAAAAGATAAGTGGATATTGGTATATTTTGTTTTATTTTTTGGGCTGATCATCGCGGTGAACAGCGTTTTTATTTATTTCGCAATTAATTCGCATAGTGGTGTGATTATAGATAAGCCCTATGAAAAGGGGCTTTCTTATGATGAGACATTGAACAAGGCAAATTCACAGCCAAAACTGAAAGATCAAATATCCTTCAAAAATGGTGTTTTGGTCTGGTCTCTCAAGGATGAGCAGGGCAAACTCATTGAAAATGCTGTGGTTGAAGCGAGCCTGATCAGAGAAGTGCAAGATGGCCACGATTATAAAGTTGCGTTAGAGCATGACGGTGGCGGCGTTTATAAGGCAAAGCTAAACGCGCCATTAAAGGGGCGCTGGAAAGTTAGGTTAAAGGCCATATGGAACAACAAGCAATATCAAGCAGTTCAGACGTTGTTGATAGATTAGAAGACCAATCTAATAATACAGGCTATGAGGGGTTGGTTCAGCGAGCTGAGAATGGCGACTTGTCGCTTTCAATCCTCGTTAGTGGTGTTCATTGCGCAGCATGTATCCAAAAAATTGAATCCAAGCTTTCGCAAGAACAAGATGTTTCTGCTGTCCGGCTTAATTTTTCGACGAAAAGGTTGTCTGTGCTTTGGACCGGACAAAAAGAGCGAGCAAACAATTTCGTTAAATTGGTCGAGGGGCTTGGCTATGGTGTGCGGCCATATACGCCGGATCAGGCGAAAGAAAGTGTCAAAAATCAAGAGCGTTTACTGTTGATGTGTTTGGGCGTGGCAGGGTTCGCCATGGGCAATATTATGTTGCTTTCAGTGGGGTTGTGGACGACATCAACAGAAACGATGGGTGTCGCTACGCGTGATTTTATGCACTGGATTTCCGCGGCGATCGCCATACCAGCGATAATATTTTCGGGTCGACCGTTTTTTAAGTCAGCTTTAAACGTTCTCAAATCAGGCCAGACGAACATGGATGTGCCCATATCTTTGGCATTGCTTTTGGCAACGGGTATGAGCCTGTATGAAACGATTAATCATGGCGAGCATGTGTATTTTGATTCTGCCGTGATGCTTATGTTCTTTTTGTTGATTGGTCGATATTTGGATATGCGCGCAAGGGGGGTGGCTCAAGCATCTGCGTTTGAATTGTTAAGCAGTTTAAATGACTTTGCCACCGTTGTTGAAAATAATGCGACACGACGTGTTCCCATTCGTGATGTACGCGAGGGCATGTATGTTCGTGTATCTTCCGGCGAAATTTTTCCTGTAGATGGCATGATCAGTGAAGGTAAAACAACGGTTGATACGGCTCTTGTCACAGGAGAAACACTACCGCGTGATGCTGAGATCGGTGATGCTGTTTACGCAGGTACGGTCAATCTCTCTGCGCCTGTTACGTTAATTGTTGATCGTGCCGCAGAAGATTCATTGTTGGCCGATATCGTGCGTTTGATGGAAAAGGCCACGCAAGGGCAGGCGCACTATGTCCGATTGGCTGATAAAGCGGCGCGGTTATATACGCCAATGGTTCATTCAATGGCTTTAATTGCTTTTATCGGGTGGTGGGGTGTTGGTGGCATGTCAGTGCAGGGGGCGCTCATGATCTCGATAACGGTGTTGATTATTACATGTCCGTGCGCGTTGGGGTTGGCTGTTCCTGTCGTGCAGGTTTTAGCGAGTGATAAACTGTTTAAAAGTGGCGTTCTTGTAAAGTCGGGTGATGCTCTGGAGCGTCTTGCAAAAATCGATACTGTATTACTGGATAAAACAGGTACGCTTACTCTTGGCGTTCCGGCTCTAACTGGCACGTATGATGCGCACGAAATGAAAGTGGCGGCATCAATCGCATCGCACAGCTTACATCCTTTGTCGAAGGCTCTGTGCAATGTTTATGACGGTGATCTTCTTGAGGTTAAAGATGTAAAGGAAGTAGCGGGTAGGGGGCTATCTTGTGTCATAGATGAAAAAGCTGTCAAATTGGGCAGTCGTTCCTGGTGCGGTGATGTAAATGCGAAGCCATCAGAGCAACCTGAATTGTGGCTATCTGTCGAAGGGGGGGCACCTGTTCGTTTTATTTTTCAAGATGAACTTCGCACTGACGCAATTCACGCTGTCAAAGCATTTATACAAAAACGCTTAAAGCTTATTATGCTTTCGGGTGATCAAAACAGTGTGGTACAAAAAGTATCAATGGCCTGTGGCATTGGTGAGTATTACGGAGAACAAACGCCGCCTCAAAAATTTGAATTCATGGAGAATATAAAATCAAATGGCGGGTGTGTTCTTATGATTGGTGACGGGCTAAATGATGCGCCGACTTTGGCTGGAGCGGATGTTTCTATGGCACCCGGGACTGCGATTGTTATGGCGCAGAATGCGGCCGACATTGTTTTTATGGGTGATAAACTTTTTCCTGTTTATGAAACTTATGAAACCGCGGTGCGAACGCAGAGGCTAGTACGACAAAATTTCATGCTGGCGGGGTTGTACAATATTGTCGCTGTGCCTCTGGCATTGTCGGGAATGGTTACGCCGTTAATCGCGGCTATTGCTATGTCTGGCTCATCGTTACTCGTTATTGGAAATTCGTTCCGGTTAAGGCTGAAATCATGAGTGTTCTTATTTATCTTATTCCTGTGGCTTTGTTTCTGGGTTTGCTTGGTCTGGGCGCCTTTGTCTGGAGTCTTAAATCCGGTCAATATGATGATCTGGAAGGGGCTGCAAGACGCATTTTAATTGATGAAGAAAAAGATCAAAAAAACAATGAGAAACAAGACGATAATTGACTTTAATCAATTAGTTTTTATGACTGCGCACGCATACTCCGGGCAGATTTTAAAAAGCAGGAGTTAAGTGAAATGAGAACTGTATCAAAATATGTTTTTATGGCAGGTGTTGCAGGAATGACTATGGCAGCTATGCCAGTTCAGGCAAAAGATCTTGGTGATGGGTATTTCGCGAAGGAGCGTTTCCAGATCCGTCTCAGAGCTATCGGGGTTTTTGCAGATGGCGATGGTAACGTTGATGGGACATCAGTCGGCACAGATGTTGATAATGCGTTCACACCGGAAATTGATGTAACGTATTTTTTCACTGAACATGTGGCTGCTGAGCTTATCGCGGCAACGGCAAAGCACACTGTCAGTGCAGGTGGCAGTGATTTAGGTGATACATGGATATTGCCACCGACTTTAACACTTCAATATCATTTTACTCCTGATAAAAAATTCAGCCCTTACATTGGCGCTGGTCTTAACTATTCAGTCTTTTATGGTGAAGATAATGCCACAGGCGTATCCGACTTCAATGTTGATAATGGCATTGGTCTCGCGGCTCAGGTTGGCTTTGATTACTGGATAAATGATAATTGGGGATTTAACTTAGACGCTAAATATTTGGACTTGAACGTTGATGCGAGCGTAAGCAGCGGGGCCGTAAAGGCTAGCGATGTCGATATTGATCCATGGATTATCGGCGCAGGTGTTTCTTACCGTTTTTAGGTTAGGTTTCATGGGGTTTTAATATGGCTGAGTTTGTTGAAATACAAAAAAAACATAAAAAATGAAAATTTACTAAAGAAATGCTTGATTTGTAGTGCTGTAACTGATTATAAATACGCCTGTCTAAACAGGCATTATCTTACGTGCGTCCCGTTCGTCTAGAGGCCTAGGACACCGCCCTTTCACGGCGGCAACACGGGTTCGAATCCCGTACGGGATGCCAATTATTTCAATGACTTAACACCCCCCCCCTCTTAAAACGTAGTGCTGTTTTTACTACTAAATTAGTAGTAAATTTACGCGATTAAGCGCGACCATCCGCGAACAAATTATCCAAAGAAATCATTTTGGGGGCATAATTGGGGGCATCGAGTTTTTGAGTTCGTCCTCAGTTCGAATCCCATAGTGGAATTCGAACCCGTGTTATTTTTCTCTTTGTAATTAGATCAGCTGGTTAGTTTGAAAAAGGGAAAGTGTACTACTGTAAAAAATATTACAAACCCTTTTCCAATAGATCTTCTTTTTCTGCAATCGCCTTAGCAAGCCGATCATCAATCTCACCACCTTTGGCTCCATGATGAATTTCCCTGTGACAATTAGGAGTGAGCGCAGCCATCATACGAGGATGATCTAATCCCTTATCTGATAGCTTATGAATGTGGTGAGGCTCCAGATATGGCGTGCCGTTTTTTTTAAAGAACGGCGCGGGTATTCCACAACACTCACATAACCCCTGCGAACGAGACAAAACATAGTCTTTGATGTTTTGGTTCCTTTCAAAATACGTTCTTTTGCTTTCGCATGACCTAGATTTTTTGGTGTTGGTGACCGCTGAATACGCTTTTTTTCTTAATTCTTTCGTATCCAAATTTTGAACTTCAACGACTTTGATAATATCCTCATACTCAATATCCTCATCAACATTTTTAAGTTGAAAGACAATCCCCTCTCTTAACTCATTAGCCTTATCTGGAATCTGTTTTGTTTCGTAACCGACACAAACAAATTGCCCCATAAATCTGTATGATTTTCCTTTCCCTCTTTGCTGAAACAGCATTAAATCTCTTCCATCTTGGACATGATCCCTAATAGCTTTGTTGCCATTGGTAAACCTCATATCTCCAATTTGACCTTCACCAGTGTAATTAAAAAGACCATCTTCATCCCAACCATCGGAATACCCATATTGCTCCCCCATAGAGCCGGTAAACAAAAAGATATATGGATGCTTTTTGCTGGGGCAAATCCCCCCCTGGTAGCTCCCTCCAAGCTTCGCGTGAATGTCGTTTTTCCTATTGTACAGTTCGCCTGTTTGAAAATTATAGCCCTGCACTGGCGGATTTAAATCGTCGTTGGGTCGTATACCCCATACACCTTTGCCAATACCCTTGGCGCTGTAAAACAAATCTTTGCCCTTAAAGCTATCAGTATCACTAGACTGCTCTTCCAGTGTTCTGCGTATTACCGCCTTTGCACTATCTGGCCAGGTTGCGCCCCGAGAACGCCTTACTCTTTCAGCCTCTTTGTAAATTTCGCCATAATGCGCTTCACCACCAAGATTAGTTAGCGTGTTCAAAACATCGGTTAACCAAGTATCCTTTGTAAGTGTCATGGAAATTCCTATTAATTGATTCGCAATGGTTGTTTTTCAGTAGTAGAATGCAACTCAAAACAACATGTGTAGGTTATGGAAGAATTTAATCAAAATCAAAAAATAACTCTACCAAAACTCTTGTTAGGACCTATCAAATACAACATAGGCACAGCATATCATCTTATTAGCGATGAACAGAGTGTAGAAATAGTAACAATATCTGAAGTCAAAATTTCTTCCAGAATATCAGAAAAATTAATCGAGCTGGATAATGGTGAAAAGATTGTATTTACAACCAGAAAAAAAATTGAGCTTCCAGAAATAGCTGATGGGGTAATAAGAGTTACCGAAAAAGGCCTCTACAAGTGGCTGTCACACAAAAAATTAAACGAAATAAAAAATAAAATAAACCAAGATGGTTTAAAGGCTGTCACCACAATTGCTGCAGATTCATGGGAAAATTCATTTCGATTCAAACCTGAAAAAACAGAAAATAATGGTGACGTCCTTCCAGGAAATGAAGGATTAAGACCGCCACAGCTAGGAGGATTGTATGCTATTGGCTCCCATTGGAGCTTAAAAAACAAACCCGCAAAAATCGTAATGCCTACAGGAACCGGGAAAACAGAAACCATGCTTTCTGCGCTATGTGCCTATCAATGTTCTCCTCTGTTAGTAGCTGTCCCAACCAAAGCGCTAAGAGAGCAAACTGCAGAAAAATTTATTACCTTGGGTTTGCTAAAGAAGTTTGACCTAATGCCTGAAAATACCTCTTTCCCGGTGGTTGGGATAATTAAAAGCAGGCCAAAGACAGCTGAAGATCTCAAAATTTTTGAAGATTGTAATGTTTTGGTCGGTTCAGTTTCTTCTCTTGCCGGTGGCACAGCAGAAAATTTTTCTGATCAGATAAGTGATATATGCGACACGCTCATTCTAGATGAGGCTCATCACGTTGGGGCAGCGACGTGGGGGAAACTCAAAGAAAGCTTCAAGAATAAAAAAGTACTTTTATTTACTGCTACGCCTTTTCGAGAAGATGGAAAATTAGTGGCCGGAGATGTGATTTATGATTACCCCCTCAAATCAGCACAGGAAGATGGTTACTTTAAAAAGATAAACTTCGTTCCCATTCATGAACTCACGACAGAAGAAGCAGACCTTGCTATAGCAGAACAAGCTACGCAACTTTTGAGAAGAGACCTTGCAAACGGGTTTAACCATATTCTCATGGCTCGATGCCAGACTATAAAAAGAGCCGAAGAAGTGCTGGAAAAATATGAAGCTCTAGCTACAGACTTAAATCCAATTTTGATTCATTCAAATTTCAATGATAGCAGCGAGCGTTTAGAACAAATAAAAAGTGGTAACAAACAAATTGTTGTGTGCGTTGATATGTTAGGTGAAGGATTTGACCTTCCTGAATTAAAGGTTTGTGCTCTTCATGACCCTCATAAAAGTTTATCAGTAATGCTACAATTCACTGGAAGATTTACAAGAACTTCAGGATTAAACCTAGGAGAGGCAACGGTGGTAGCAAACATAGCCGACACAAATCTCTCCCTTGCCCTGGAAAGACTATACAGTGAAGACTCTGATTGGAACTTCCTGCTTAGCGAAATGAGCTCTCAGGCAGCCCAACAGCATGCTAAATTGATCGAGTTCTTAAATGGTTCAATAGCAATTGAAGGGGATGACAATTCAGAAGAAGAACAATTAAGCGTATCACATCATTTGCTAAGACCCGCAATGAGTACTCTAGTATACGAAGCGGCAGAGTTCCATCCAAAGCGCTTTTTTGACGGGCTACCCAAAGGGTTTGACGTAGCAAGAGTTTGGTTAAACGAAGAACAAAATACATTATTTTTTGTTACCCAAAAGAGTGAGGGCGTAAAATGGACGCGCTCAAAAGAAATATTAGAAACTGATTGGGACCTGTTTCTTATAAACTTTAACCCTGAACAAAATCTTCTTTTCATTCACTCTACTAATAAAAAATCTAATTTCGAAAACATGGCAAGAGCTGTAGGGGCTGGGGAGCAGTTTTTTGGAGAGAAAATTTTTAGATGTTTAAGTGGCATAAATCGATTGATGTTCCAAAACTTAGGCGTTTCGAAACATGGCAGAAGAAACCTAAGTTACGCAATGTATACAGGGGCTAGCGTAACAGACGCTCTTAGCATTACTGAAACTGGCAATGGAGCTAAAGCCAATCTTAGTGGTCATGGCTGGGAAAATGGACAACAAGTTTCTATCGGATGTTCCAGAAAAGGAAGGATTTGGGCTCCTAGAAAAGCAGGAACTATCCCAGATTTTGTAAACTGGACAAAAAACATAGGTCGAAAATTAAATGACGACACAATAGACACAGCTCAGATAATCGAAAATGTGTTAATACCCGAAGAAATTTCGTCTCTACCCGACATTATGCCTTTAGGTATAGAATGGCCATATGAAATTTTCAGACAACAAGGAGATAGGCTTTTTATAAAAAAACACCCCAATGAAGAGGCAATTTTGCTCTTTGATTTGGTATTTGTAAAACAAAGTCTTTTAGAAAACAGAGTATATTTTAATATTGTTCATGATGATGGGTCTATTTGGGGAAAATACTATATGGAGCTCCTACCCGTAGAAAAATATAAAGTCTTTAGTGACAACGATGATAGCTCAAGGGTTACGTTTGTTATGGGAGCACGTGAAATCCCTATCTGCGATTTTTTCAATGATTACCCACCACTAATAAGATATGTGGACCTAAGTGAACTAGACGGTAATTTACTGATTAAACCTCACAACCCTCAAGACCTAATAATATCCGAAGAATTTTTTGACGTTTGGGAATGGGTAGGGGTCGATATCACAAAAGAATCCATATGGAAGAACGGCATTAAAAGAGAAGAATCTGTTCAATGGTATGTCGCACAAGAATATATTAATAATGGCTATGACATTGTTTTTGATGATGACGGCGCCAATGAGGCAGCAGATCTTGTGTGTATAAAAAACCATGACGACCACATAGAGCTTGTTCTTATTCATTGTAAATTTTCAGGTGGTGCTAATGCCGGAGCAAGAATTAAAGATGTTGTAGAAGTTACTTCACAGGCCATCCGCTCTGCAAAATGGCCAGGCGAGTTTAAAAAACTATGCAAACATATATTAGATAGAAATCACAAAAGATCTAAATCACTGGGGCAAAACTTTTTCTTGAATGGCGCTGGTAAAGATGTAACGAAAATGTCAAAAGCATCAAGATTTAAAACAATAAAAACAAAGGTGGTAATTGCTCAGCCCGGAATTTCTAAGGCCAACTTAACGAATGATCAAAAGTCAGTACTAGCAGCAGGATCTACTTATCTAAAAGAAACTTTAAATATTGATTTAGAGATTATATGTAGCGAATAATTTAGCTCAAAAATTTAAATTTTTCTTCAGCCTTCTCGAATTTCTTAAGCAAAATAGTTATATCTTCTTCAGCTATCGTACTTATATCATTTTCAAGTTCTTCAATCGTTATTGGTATTTCGGATATATCACGTTCTTGCGCCGCGATAAGCCCTATAAGGTTTCCTATAAGACGTTCCTTATAGCCATTTATAATGTTCTCTCTATAGTCTCTTATAACATTTTCCCTTATAGCGTTGGTGCTATAAGGCGCTAGCGCCTTATAGGAAGTCTTTAAAGATTCTGCCCATATAGGATGCATAGGCCAGCGAGATCTATTTAAATCATCTTTTAAAGGCTCGCTATAACGAATGGCTTTAAGGATAGCGGCTACAACATCACCCGCCTTATCTTCAAAATCTTTAAAGTGCTTTAAACCCCATTTATTAAGCTCATTCTTCCCAGCACGAACCTCTATACGCCAAATTTGTTTAAAGCCCTGTTTAAAGGGCTTTGAATCAACGCCCCAAATATCCCACCAAAAGCGCTTAGACGAAGCAATTATTTCTTTTGTCTTATTATAAATAACCGCTTGTCGCCCTGGCAGCTCACCAATACGAATTGTATTCACCCTTTCTCCATTTAAAGAACTATAAGTTGGTAGCACTCCATGCTCACCATAAACATGCTTCTTAGCTCTTTGATGCGCTATAAAGCGGCATGGTAGCGGCATAAAAGCGCTATCCATGACGAAATCAAAACAATAGTCAAAGCGGCTTATACTTTCTAATGGCGTATTTATAACGGTAGGCTTACCACCATTGCCGCTATCATGGCGGCTAGGCCCATGTGCGCTAAGCGCTTTCAAGCGCTTAAGTAAGCGGTTTTTCACCATTTTATAACCGCTTAAAGAAAGCGCTAAACTTTTAACAGAAACGCGAATATTCCACATTTTTGAGTTAGTAGAATGGGCAATAAACCATATTTCACCATCCATGCCGGTATCAAAGCGGTATCTATAACCACCACGCGCACCTGTTTCAGCAACCATAACAGGCATTCTTTCAAAACCTAGTTCTACATAAACTTCCCGCTTTTCATTCTGAGCTTGTTCTCTAGCTTTGGCTAATTGATTTAATACCTTTTCAGGTAATGCTCCTTGAAACGTAACATCCAATGCATCGAAATTGTTATAAATGAGCTCCATTTTGTTCTCCTGTACGTGTAGGGGGGCGTGGTACAAAAACCGCCCCCCTGTTTGTTAAGCTGCATCCGGTTGCTTTTGACGACGGCGCCATGTGATTTCATAGCTACTATCCTCTTTTTTAAATGCTGCAACATTAAGAGCACTTGGCAAAGACGGGTCATCAATTGTGATGCTCAGAAATTCGAGCATTACATCGCCAATCTGTTGCTTTGTTTTTTTCCAAGCCGCACCTATTTGAACATCCTCTCCAGAATATCCCGGTGTACAGATATTATAATCTGGCGCATTCTCGGAATTTCTGAGGTTATTAGGCATCAACTTAATTTTAAGCTGCATTTGAAGAGTTTTCACTTCTCCATGCAGTTCTTCGTGTACTCCCCTTGTTACAGGGTTTAAATATCCAATTTTGGACATAGTTTTCTCCTTTCAATTTGGAGGTTTGAGTTAGCGAAACACACCACGCGCTTCGCGCAGAAACAGCATTTGTTTTGAGAGCAATTAGACAAAATGATCCTGTCGGCAGTCAGTGTTTAAACCGACTGCCTTTAGGATTGCTCCCAAAATCCTCTAACGCGCTGTCAACTCGCTAAAGGCAAAACTTGTTAGTTGGTATTATTGAGGGGATAGGCCTCTAAGCCTGTTAAAAAGCTTTCGAGGTCTTGCTTTAAAACTATGGTTCGTTTGCCGTATTTCTTGGCAGGCAGTAAACCTTTATTGATTGCTTCATAAATTTTAGTTCGACCAATACCTGTGGCTTCCCGAACCTCTTCGATTGATAATGATAATGACATCTTTAGCTCCTATAATTTCTCTATGTTCGTTTGAACTCGTGAGATCATTATGGAGGGATAGTGTTTTCACACTCAAGCTTACAGCCCTGCAATAAAGTTTTTACAATGCTAGAATTAATTTGCAGGCTATTGATATATTTATATTTTTTTGAATTTTCTCATGGCAGTTTCAATGTCTGCTCTCGTTACTTTTTTATCAACCACACTCAACAGCTCATATAAAACATCCAAGCATAGAGATTTATAAAGGCCTTTTTTCTTTAGGAGATCAGATTTATCAATTCCCAATTCTTCGTTTGTAAACCAATCACCCAACGCAAAGGATACATCTGTATAATCAGGCCAATATCGACTCAACCTATCAACCCACCACAAAACATATTCTTTATCTAAATTGGCTTTGTCATTTTCATTAATATATCCAGGAGCTTTCTCTGCAGCCTCCACCAACACACCTAGAAATTTATCAAACAAAGTGATTGATATTCCGCCCAATTCTTTTTCGCCGTCACCCATAGTTACGTATGGCGCAAACATTTCTCTCATACCGGGATCATCTAGACCTTTGACAATGTCTCTTATAGAGGCGTTATAATTCCCACTCGTAGAACTATTCTCCATTACTTCCTGATATTGTTTTTGAGTTTCCCGCAATGCTGAAGAATATTTTTTAAACATTTTCTTTTGACGGTGAGGCTGAATGCGCCCCGCATTGATGTCCTTCCCCGTAAGATAACCCGCTGATGTTCTCTTTAAAAAACTTGCAAACTCATTCCTCTGCTCAACATCAAAAATGTCCAAACGATCAAAAACTTTACTAAGAAATTCATTCGAATAAATTTTAGAAACTTCTGCCTCGAATTTAATCGAATTTTTGCCCCAAAAATAAGGAATTCCAACAAGCGTCATTTTTGCATCACTCTTAGTTTCATATAATAATTCCCTACGCAGATGCTGCTAGAACAGCATAGCGTAATAATCTTTCTGGAATTCAATTAAGGATGATTGTGGGCTTAAACTGTGAACTACATGGCTAAGATGAGGCAAGCTATACCGTGAAAAATCAAAATGCCTCCTTTGCAAATACAAGTTTGCTAGCGCTAAACCTGCCATCGCGTTTAATACATTTTTTAAGTTGGCTTTCTTAAAATCACTTCCTCGATGGTGCTTAACCCTATTATAAGAACGCCACCATATAGGATTTGAAGTGCTATTCCTGTCCCATTCAACCCAAGGAGTAAGTTTAAGCCCGTATCTTGAGATCGTGCAATATTCTCTAATGAGATGCGCTTGCTTACCTTGAATAGTTTCACGTAATGTCCTTATGCCAGTATGCGATTTTTCAGGCGATACCTCATTACATAGAGCTTTGAGTACAACTTCCACTTCAGAAGCAGCTGCCAAAAGCAAATGAGCTAACTCAATGGAGTAAGTGCCATAGTTGCTTTCGTCAAACTCTATATATCTAGAAACTTGTGCTAGATCGTCCTCCAGCGCTAAAAAATAATTCCAGTGATTAGAAACATCTTTGTATTGCGGTATACCCATTTCATTATCCTTTTGCCAAAGTTAGAACATTATCCTCTTCAACTATCTGCATATCGGGAAAATGGGCGCGAATAGTATCGGCGATATAATTTGGTGTTAAATGCGCATAGTGTTTTTCGCAAATACGGGTATCAGCATGCCCTAATTGCGCTGCAATAACAGGCAAAGGTGTGCCACGTTGCACAAGCTGGCTGGCGTGGGTATGACGCAGAATATGAAAGCTTATGGCTGGAGTTATTCCCGCTCTTTGGCAGGCATCTTTTAAGCGCCTAGTTTGGTGAGAGCGTCCCCATTGTTCTCCATCTTTACGCAAAAACATGTGCTCACCGTTAGAGCGTCCAATCACAAAGCGACTGAAAAACTTAAGACCTTGAGCTTCTAAAGTCACGTGGCGAGGCTTGCCGCTTTTACTATCGGGAATAAACAACGTGCCAGAGCTTTCATGAAAATCCTGAACGCGCATATTAATAAGTTCTCCCCAACGGCATCCGGTCAAAAGTCCAGCTTGTACTAATGGCTTAAAATCAGGATCACAAGCATTCACTATACGACCGCATTCACCAAGTGTTAGAAAGCGAATTTTTGCGCTATCGACGTTACGATAAGGCTTAATGCGACGCCACGGATCATCACTGGCAACTTTTCCTTCATTGTATGCTCGATTTAGAGCCGCTTTTAAGATGGTTAGAATGCGGTTTGCCGTGGCTTTGCGTTTACGAAGATAATCATCCTCTTTAGTTGCATCTGTATTATACGATACTTCACCCTTCTTGGCTCTTTTGCGGGGCTTATCGTCTACGAGCTTTTTATGCCAATCAGAAATCTTTTTGGACTGCAACTTGGACACAAGAATTGAACCAAATTCATCACGGATATAAGCATCAATACAGTACTTGGCGCGCTGTGCAGATTTGCCATGCATTTCTAAATATTCAACATACTCATCCAAAGCATCGTTAACTTTGTATTTTGCCTTACCGACACCTTTTTCAATACGTGCTGCTTGCTCAAACCATGTGCGCGCTTTTTCTAAAGCTTGAAAGTAATCTAATATTTCTAAACCATCGGCATCCGAAGTATCATCTGCCGTGGCAATACTTTGCATTCTAAAGCCATCATCCAAACGAATACGCGCTATCCAATACCCACCTTTAGCCCCTTTTCTATACCCTAAGTGAGAATTACGATCTACGCGCGTCCAGTAAGGATTTTTATCTTGCCGAAGATCGCGCCTTGCAGTGCGTGTGTCTAATTTTACATTTTTAATTCTGCGTGCCATGCGATATCCTAAAACGTAGTACTGTTTTTACTACTAATATCGGGTAAAATATGGGCAATCAAGGAAAAACGTAAATGAACTTAAGTTATTGATATTATTATTTTATATACGTTCATCGACGTTCACTTATGTAATTGTAAAAATTCTTTCACGGCGGCAACACGGGTTCGAATCCCGTACGGGCCAATTATCACTCCAGCAAAGTCCGGTGAAGTACGAAAAACCCTTGAAAAGCAAGGGTTTTAGGTTTGTCGTTTTTTTCTGATTTTCTACGCTGTATGTCAAAATCTAAGGATTGGGGGATGATGGTAAATATTGGTGCATGAAATATAGTTATTTAAGTAAGGTGCGGTATTGTTTAGAACCGCGTCGTAGAAATAAAAAGAGCGGCCAAAGCGATTAGTCCAATGGGTAAGAAATTTCAAGAATTTCGATATTCTCCACTTTACCGTTTGTGCGCACTTTGACGACATCACCTTCCTGCGCTTTAAGCAACGCTCTGCCGACAGGTGAGAGCCAATTAATTTTGCCCTTATCGAAGTCTGCTTCATCTATGCCAACAAGCATGACGCTGATTTCTTCGTCATCCTCTTTCGCATAGATGACCCGTGCGCCAAAAAATACTCGATCCAAATTTTGTTGCTTTTTCGGGTCAACAACCTCTGTGTTATCTAGTTTTTTTGTTAAGTATCTAACGCGACGATCGATTTCTCGCAGTCGTTTTTTGTTGTAAATGTAATCACCGTTTTCTGATCGATCGCCATTTCCAGCCGCCCATGAGACAATTTCAACGATTTTGGGGCGCTCTTCATGCAGTAGGCTATATAGTTCTTTTTCTAGAACGGCGTGCCCGTTGGGTGTCATATAATGAACATCTGTGCTCACTTGATCTCCTATTTTATTTTTGATGTAGAAGTTCTTTAGGTTGATACGTTAATATCAAAAACTTTAATATCAATAGATTAATCAAAACTTCTTGATGAAAAATAAGATTACAGAGGCAAGTATTGTGTCGTATCAATGTTTGACAAGGATAATAGAATCACGATTTTCTTATAGAATATTTTTCAATCAATATGTGGGCGCATAGTACTTTGTTTGTACTCGGGTCAGTGAATTGTATTCAGTCGCATAAAATGCGAGGAGAAACTATAATGAACAAATTTTTTTTATGCGCTACTGTATCTGCGATGGCAATGTTAGCCACGCCTGTTATGGCGGCTGATCAAATGTCGATGGAAGAAATTCAGGCACAGCTTCAACAGCTGTCCGCACAAGTGCAACATCTGTCTATCGTTGTTGAAAAGCAAAATGAGACAATTAAAAAGCAAGAGGCCGAGCTGAAGAGCCAAAAACAAGCAACGGCGGCATCCATTGCAAAAATACAACCCGCATCGGGTGGCGTTGTTGGTGATGTCAAAATTAGTATGAAGCCATCACCGAAGATTGAATCAACGGATGGGAAATACTCATTCCAGCCATTTGGTCGTGTTCATCTAGACTCAACACAGTTTAATGATGATAAAAAAACTTG
>CAXHFH010000031.1:0-22028 GCA_964015995.1 uncultured Alphaproteobacteria bacterium | reverse complement strand
ACACCTCTGGATTCGTCGGCAGCGTCAGATGTGTATAAGAGACAGGTTGTAGATGAAGAAAATGAGATCAGTTTTGAAGCAACTGGTCCGTATAGCTTTTTGTATAAAAACAAAAATTTAGAAGCAACGATCTCATCAGAACCGTTAAAGGACGATAAGGGAAATTACAGTGTTTGCCTTTATCTGTCTGATCTGGATGAGTGGGATATACCTGAAAACCGTCCTATCAATGATGATGAACGAGATGCGATACATGGTCATGCAACGCAAGCATTACAGCTTCTTGGGATGAAGGTAGAAATAGAATGACAGAATATACGCGTGAAACATTACAGGAAAAGTTCCTTGATATAGCTTTGATGGATACAAGTTCGCCAGTTGATGGTGCGGTATTCTTTTCCGGGCCAAAGGCAAAAAGAAAAGCCGGGAAAATGGTAAGGCAATCAGACGGTGATATGAAAACAGTGATTGATACGCCTGCTTTGAAAGAGTTTGTAAAAAACCAAAGTCATTATTTCGGAAAGGATTCTTTGTTATCTCTCGAAGAGGGCTACGCGGTCGGCGATTGGATCAGTGAGCGTTTTGCAGAAAATGCAAAAGGCAATGTTCACATATGTATCGATGGTGTTAAGCCGCATGGCACGTTTAATCGAGCGGAAGTGCCGGCATTATTGGATAATCCTGATTTGGATAAGTTTTATGTCTACGATTCTCAGCCTAGCGTCCGCGGTGTGCAGCCATTTGAACCAATGGAGTTTAACCGTCAAGACTTCCAGACATACCTTGAGCGAAAGTTGATTGGGCGCGTAGATAGACGATTGGATCAGTCATCCTTATCTCAGGCGGCAGATTCCCAAGCAAATGCAGACACTTTAACGGCATCTTAGTTGAGCCTGCGTTAATATTTACAAAACGAAGTTTTATTTTTTTGCAATTATTATGCAATACTAGTATGCGTAATAAATTCGTGTGCGCTAAAGAAGGAAAAAATAATTGACTGGCAACACAGTAATGCAGCAGGCTATTGAAATAGCGATGAATGCGTCTGTTGACGTTGACGCGGATCGTGCTGTCTTTTTCTCTGGGCAAAAAAACAGACGTGAGGCAATGAGGTTCTGTAGAGAGCATCAGGATGAAGGCTTTTCAACGTTGTTAAGTACGCACGCACATAAGAAATTAGCGGAAATTCCTATATTTGGAAAAAAATCGCCATTTTCCGTAGAAGAGGCCGTTGATTTAACGGCAATTGCAAGTGCACGTTATGCACAAGGGGTCGAAGGCGAAGTTCAAGTTTTTTCGCATAAAGTTTCAGAAAGAAGTATTTTTTACACAATAGAACTGCCTGCGCTGTTGTTGAATGAAAGCGTTGATTTCATAAACGGCGAAGACAAAATGACTTGGCTTAATCTCGTTCAGCCACCAATCTTACCGCGCACTGATATTATAACACCTGAGTTTTTGCATTTTGACGTTAGTGATTTAAGGCACATGAGGCATGGTGGGAGAGCACCAAACGATGGCCCGGTTGATACTGGTCTTGATATTATGTAACGAACAAGATCGTTTCTTGAGTAGGTATGGCTAATCTTTTAATTTTTTTCAATCACCACCCAACTTTCCACAGATATCCTTTATTGTTTAGTATGTAATTTTAATTGTGCTTGGCACACACCGTTTTTCTTCTTAAATTTGAAGGATAGGGAATCAATACATGAATCATGACTTTCGCCAATTAAAGGCTCTTGTAATAAACAGTTACAGACCCACGCAAACTATGCAGGTCACTTGCTTGAAGTTATTGGGGTTTAAATCAGTTTCGGCGTCAACTGACTCAACGAATGCTTATGCCAGTTTCAAAAAAGAAAACTTTGACGTTGTTATCGGCGAAGCGATGGATGGTCGATCGGATGGTATAGGGTTTGCAAAAAAAGCACGTGAATCTGTGGATTCTCCTAATGAAAAGGTACCGGTTGTTTGTGTCGCGGGGCCACAAGCGGCACGCTTTAAAGATCAGGCTAAAGATATAGGGTTAATAGAGTTCTTGGCGGTGCCTTATAGTATTGAGGATATCGCAAATCGCATTGCTTTTGTTCTCCGAAGTAGTTTTTCGGACGGGTATGTGAAAAAAAATGCACAACCAATTGCGGCTCCCGTGGCAGAGATAGAGCCGATAAAACCGACGGCAGAAGAAAAAGAATCCCACGATGTGTCTGCGTTGTTGTTGGATCATTACATGAAGCATCATGAAGTTGTTCTCAAAAAGCTACATTTTGCGAAAGATGCAACCGAACTTTGCTTGAGCCAACTTAAGGAGACAGCGGACAAACTAAAGGCAGAAGATAAAAAGAACATTTCTTTGAAAGAAGAGTTTGAGAAGATGTGGTCTGAAATCCTTGAGCAATTTGTTGATGGGGGCGTTTCAGAAGAGGATCTCGTAAAGATTGAGGGGGTTATTGAAACGATCCCGAGTGATATTAAGGCGCATTACGATAATTTGAGTAGTAAAGATCAGGAGTTTCTTGATCTCGTTGAGAGTATGAATGTATCTGCATATAAGTCAGCGAAAGCTTTGGCTCATAAGGCGCAAAGCGAGCCTAACATTTTGTCAGGTATGACCGCAGATGATTATAAGTCAGGTAACAAGGCGGTTTCTCCGCAAGTGGAAGAAACGCAAGATAAACCTAAGGAGACTGGTGATACAGTCAAGCAAACGGCTGATTGGCGATTTATTAAGCGATAATCGTAGCTCTTCACAGGCTACATGATCGGTTCTTAAATATGGGCTTAAAGCTAGTCTTTAAACCCTTTATTAATCGTTATTCTGTAATAATGGGGCAAATTTAACCCCTGAGGCGATTTTTGCTTTGTCTATTTTACTAAAAACGCACATGAATAAGCATCCAAATGACATAGAGTTTTTACTGCGCGCTCAGGAGCTATCAGGCGTCGGGTATTGGCATGTTGACCTACTTGATAATAACAAACTGTATTGGTCGGAAAACGTTTTTAAAATACATGGGATTGAGCCTTCAGATCAAATGCCGACAGTTGAGCAGGCGATTGCACATTACCATCCGGATGATCGTTTAACTGTGCAAGAGAATGTGCAAGCCGCAGCCCTTAATGGTTCTGATTTCGAATTTGATTTGCGTATCGTTCAGCATAGCGGAGATATTCGTTATGTTTCTTCTGTTGGGGAGTGCCTAAAAGATGAGCAGGGTAACGTGATTGCGTTGTTTGGGGTGCTAAAAGATATAACTCAGTTCAAGGAAAAAGAGTTAGAGCAAGCGCGCGAAAGTCATTTTAACGAGATTATTTTGAATTCTATCCCTGACGTGGTTTTTGTAAAAGACGAAGAATCAAGGATTGAACGCGGTAATGATGCATTCATGTCTTTCTATCCTCCTGAAAAACGAGACCGCGTTATTGGTTACACCACAGTAGAAGAGTATCCGGAACACCAGGCCGCAGATTTTCTGGAGCAAGACCGTATTGCGCTAAAACAGGGGAAATCTGAAATTATTGAAAAAGTTGATTTTCCTGACGGAAGATCACGCACCTTGTTTACGAAAAAGGTTGGCTTTACAGACCCTTCCGGTGATCGACACTTATTGGGCGTAAGTCGCGATATAACCGATATGAAAAGAATAGAAGAGGAGTTGATCCAATCTAATCTTGAATTAGAAAGATTTGCATTTTTGGCATCACATGATTTGCAGGAGCCTCTGCGCATGGTTTCGGAGTTCACGAAGCTTTTACAAGAAGAGCATGGTGCGTCTTTACCAGATGGCGATGCACAAAAATATATGGAATTTATCGTTAATGGTGCTGAGCGCATGCAGAATTTAATAAGGGATATCCTTGATTACTCTCGCGCCGGTGATAAGTATGAAAAATTCGAGCGGTTTGATGCTAACGATCAAGTACAAGATGCACTAACAAATCTTGATTTTGTTATCAATGAAACGAAGGCTGATGTCGATGTGGGGGAATTGCCGTCTATTTATGCGCACCCCTTTGGTTTTATGCGGGTTATACAAAATTTAATCGGGAATGCACTTAAGTATCAAAATCCTGATCAGTCACCTGAGATTAATGTGACGTGCAAAGAAGAACAAGATGAGTGGGTTTTCAGTGTTCAAGATAACGGTATTGGCATTAAGCCGGAAGATTGTGAAAACATTTTTACTCTTTTTAAGCGACTACATCATAAATCTGAGTATTCGGGGACAGGCGTAGGGCTTGCGATATGCAAAAAAATTGTAGAAAGCTTCTCTGGAAAATTATGGGTTGAATCTGATTTGGGGCAGGGGACTACATTCTACTTTACTGTGCCTAAGCATAATGATGATACTAAGTAATTTCTAACGTTTCTTCTAAAGTTTCTTCTTCTTCGCTAATTTGCTCCATGATGGCATCGTAAAGATCTTCTTGATCGCTTGTTGATATTTGTCCGCCATCCGCTGTGTGCACCCTGAAAACGTTTACTGCTTTGTGGCCTTGTGTCGTAATAGATGCATGTTCCAGACGGATGTCCATGTCATTGAATACTGTACTGATACTATGAAGTAGGTGGGGGCGGTCACGCGCGGTTACTTTTACGATTGTATTGCTATCGGAAAGAGCATTCGAAAACTCAATGTCCGGCTCTACTGAGAAAACCATGTTTTGCGGATTGCGCGCTGTATCTTGTTTTGCTGAAATTGGTTCAAGCTCGATGCGTTCGTCTTTTTGTGTGGCTTCGGTTAGCGCCTTATGCAGAGCCTCTCGCTGGCGGTCACTATGCATGCCGCGGGCTGCTCCTGTTTGAATGACAAATGTGTTTGCTACACGGCCACTGTCATCAGGAATTGTACTAACGCGTGCATTTAAAACACTGGATGAATAGGTTTCCAGTGTTGCCATGATGTTTTCAATCAGATACGGCTTATCTTCTGTGATAACGGTTAATATATCGGCCTTCACAGCGTCGTTTGGCACGATACTGATATATGGTGCGCCATCTTCGTAATCATCCGGTAATTGAAATGATTTACGATTATATTGCCCGCTCAAACCATTCATCACTTGATGTGACTTTTCGTACACTGATTCTGCTCTAAATGCCGCATGAGGGGAAAGGCGCCCGGGGCCTAGCGCAAGTGTATCGGCCATTGTCATCACCCTAAGAAGGTTCAGGTGTTTAACATCGGGAATGTTCGATACAAAATTATGAATAGTCTCAGGGTCTTCTATGTCTTGGTAACGGGCGGTATGCTTAAATAATAAATGGTTTTCTGCAAGCCATTGTGCCTGTTCTAAGGATTCACCTTCAAGGCCAAGGCGCGCACCAACACTCTCTACGAGATCGCGGTTATAAGCTTTCATATTGTCGGCATTATCGCCTTTATGTACGTCATGTAAAAGAAGGGCGACAGCAATTACTTCTCGATCTTCTTTGGTTAAGTCTTGTGCTAAACGGCTCGCTACAGGCGAAAGATCAACGTGCTCCTGACGTGCTAATGCCGTGATGTTTCCGATGCCCACGATGGTATGATCATCAACGGTATAAGCGTGGTGAGGATCAAATTGAATAAGGGCTTGGGTTTTTTCAAATTCAGGAATAAATTTTGGTAAAACGCCCAGTGTATTCATTCTGCGTAATGTTCTTTCCGCATTTTCATGCGACAAAATATCAAGCATAACGCGGTTGGCTTGTGGATCTTGAATAAACTCATCTGTGATCATGTCCAAATTTTTTCGGATTGCTTGCATCGTAATGTGGTGCAGTGAATTGCCTGTTTCGACCTGTTCTTTGAATGCTTCTAAAATTTGCATCGGATCACTTAAATCTTTTGATCTAAGTTGAATTTGTTCATCAGTGGATGATCCGGGCGGTTTAATACCAATTTGATCTGCCACATCTGAACACACCATTTTAGCATAGTGTGCGATCTCTCTGGTTGCGCTAAAATAGTCACGCATGAATGGTGTTACATCATCATATCCCATGCGCTTGGCGAGTTCGGGCTGTATGTGGGAGTAGAGCGTATCATCTTCCTTCCCTGCAATGTCATGTGTATGACAGCGTATTGCCAAAAGGAAATCGTAAGCTTCTTTAGCCGCGTTACTGTCTTCTTCGGTTACAATGCCGCGTCCAACCAAGTCACACCCGCCAATCCCGCATTGTTCTTCTGATACCCAATGTGCCGTTTGGTACCCTCTTAGTCCACCATAACCATTCTTTACGTTAGGCTCTATGACGGTAAAGCGTCCCATGGACGTGACGCCGCGCTCTGCCGTTGCGTGTTCTTCTTTGTCATGACGACTTAGGCGTTCGTCATATTCATCGAACTTTGATTGCATGAATGTTTTTCGCGTTTCGTCATCAATTTGTGTGAAACGTTCGGTCAATTTTTCGTAGAGTTCATCGCTACCCCAGCCTTTACGGCGATCAATCAGTTGCGTCCATGTTTCCTGATCTGCTGCAATATCTTCTGCGCAATGTTCGGGGGTTCTTAAAACCACAGAGGATATATCAAATCCGGCATCCATGAGGCCGTAATAAAATCCCTGAAATGCTTCCGCGAATTTATTCTGATCTTCAGGGATTTTTTTGCCATCAAAAAGTTGATCTTCAACGAGTAAGAAAACATCCAGATCAGAGTAGGGGCAAACTTCCTCACGGCCATTCGCGCCAGTGTAAACCATTGCAAGTTGGTCTTGAAAATCACCAAGGTGTTCTTGTGCGAGCGCTTCAACATTATTGTGTACGTTATCACCGAGGCGTTTGATTAACTCTGGTGCGTTAATATCGCTCGTACGAAAAGATTCCAAAGTCTCTGCTCTGAATTCTTTCATCTGTTTTTTAATTTCTATGGGATTGATACTCATAACCCGCCCTTTTTATTATATTTTTATAGTTTTAAGGCACTGAAAGCAAGTTTCATGCGTTTAAGTGTGATGGCTTTTTCTGTCACGTTTTGATGAGGGGCGTATATAGTATGGTAAATGATTGTTTTTTAAATAGAATGTTTGGTATATTGTCCTATGAATAAATTAGTAGAGACATTACGAGAACTTTTCTTTCGAACAACACCGGCCGATAGGGTGGTGGCAGCTGAGAAGGGGAATGATTGGCAAGCAGAATCTCTTAAAAGTGAGCAGAGATATATTGATACTATGCTGGGGAGGATTGAAGAATATTCTCGGGAAAATGCAGGTGATATTGATGTGCCTGATTCACTATATCATGCGAGTTTAAAAAAAGGGCTGACGCACCTTGACCCGACGTTAGGACAAGGGCTCGGCGTATGGTTTCAGGAAGACCTGGTTGAGTCTTCGCATTTTGCCGTATCCAGAAGCCATGACCCTATGACATCTGAGCCATATCCTGATGCTGATCCTTCAATTTACGAAGTTCAGCTTGATGTAAAAAAGTTTGCTGTTTTTCCTAATGAAATATCTTTGTACGGATTGTCTATTCCGCAAGATGGTGATGAAAATGACAATGACCTTAGTTTCCCACCTGGGAGATTTAGTGACCTGCACGAGGTGCGTAAGGTTTTAGAGGGGGCTGGATATGATGGGATATACCTACAGGCAGAAGATACCTTTTCTGTGATTAAAGCAGATGCCATCAATATTGTTCGTGAACATGATCCTGTCCCAATATTTAATGAGCATGTCAGGCCAAAGCTTTCAAATCGATTTGGAGAAGACCCGTTTCCGTTTATTCCGCAGTAGCGTAGGAATGGAGCGGCGCAGCTTATAGCTCTAGGGCGCTATCACTGTCATCTTTTGGCGATGGGGTATCTAAATCGTGTGATGGGGGTGTTTGGTTCCTGATAACGTCCGCAACGGCATGCTCTTGACCTTCAAACATGTGCCCGCTGTTTCTGTCTTTGCTTGTGGCTATTTCATGAAGTTCATGGGCCATGCCAGTTGGTTCAAGCTCAGAAAACATACGACGCCCAGAATTCTTAAATGATCTTACATCGGAGATTATAATAGTTGTTGGACTGTCAATGTTTGTTAAAACATCTGTATGAACAGGCGTTGGGTCAAGCGCTGTAATTGATGATACTGGGTGATTTTTTGCGACTGACATGACTGCTGCACCACCCATGCTATGGCCCGTCAATTCAAACTGATCAGGTTTGTAGGCGTTATCTTTCATGTATCCGTCAATAACGGCTTCTAATCCTGCTGTGAAATGTTTGTGCACGTTAAATGGGTCGTTCATTTCTAATTCACTGCCGCCTAAGTTCGCAATTACCGTCGCCATGCCCCTATCTTCATGGGCATTTGCTATCGCTTGAATAAGAGGCGCGTTTGTGCTGATTTGTGCGCCGGGGGCAATAAAAACCAACCCCGTTGGCTCATCCGGAATTCTGATTTGTGCTTCTATGCCGTTATATTCAACGTGTTTTTCGAGCATTATATCATCCTGCTTCCGCTTTTGTTACAGGGGTAGGGGAGTCTTCTAAGCCCCATTCACTCCATGACCCATCATAAACACTGACGTTCTGATAGTCCAAATTATAAAGCGCAAGTGCGAGTGCACATGCGGTGATACCACTGCCGCATGTCGTGATGATCCGATTAGATTGTTTTTTGTCGTCAAAAATCTCTAAGTTTTTGAACATCTGTTCAAGCTCTTCAGGCGGTTTGAACATGCCATCTTTGTTCACTAAGCAGGATGCCGGTAAGTTTTTCGCATTTGGCATATGTCCGCTGCGCATGCCTTCTCGCGGTTCTGGGGTTTTGCCGCTGAAACGTTTTTCTGGGCGCGCATCGA
The DNA here is from genome assembly GCA_964015995.1 of uncultured Alphaproteobacteria bacterium. Lineage (GTDB taxonomy): Bacteria > Pseudomonadota > Alphaproteobacteria > Micavibrionales > Micavibrionaceae > UBA1672. Next base: position 13,249 of record CAXHFH010000031.1, on the reverse strand, counting down.
TAATTGGACACATATTGGTTTCTGTGGCATTTATGACATCTGACATTTGTACAACCATCTCGCCTTTAAAAGGGTGCGCTGTGTAATGGCTGGCCTTTGGAGTCGGGGGGGCACCGTTCTCGGTTTCTAATCCTGCTTTTTCCCATGCAGGTAATCCACCGTTTAGAACGATCACATTGTCATGACCAAACCCTTTAAACATCCACCAAACGCGTGCTGGTCCCATGGTCATACCGTGCTGACCATACATAATTATAATATCATCATTGTGTATGCCCAGTTCGGATATTGCTGCGCTAAATTGCGTTGCATCGGGGAGCATGTGCGGCAGGGTTGATTCTTTGTCTGCAATTTTTTTTATGTTGAAAAACAGGGCGTCATGAATGCGCTTTTTACAATAGTTCTCATAAACGTCTTCGTGCGAAGTCGGAAGGACGAAGGTCGTATCCAGAAAAACTAAATTTTTAGCGTGATTATCCGCTTCTTCCTGAAGTGAGGCTATATCGTGGGGATTAATGATCCCTGCTTGTACAAAATGTTCGATCATAGTTGAGAACATACACATTTTATGGTTATCTTGAAAAGTAAGTTCTTACGCAATCCAAAAATACAGGAGTTTCTATGGAACGCGAAAAAGTCGATAAGATTATCAACATTTCTGTAAAAGTGTTGTTTTCAGCGCTGTTTGTTGTGATGTTTTTTGCCGTTATGCGCATAGAAGCGACAAAAAAGCCGCAAGAAGAAATAGACGCCATATTGGAACAGCAGAAAGAAGATCTTGATAGGTTGTTGGCTGGAAAATCTTTGAATGAAAACTTGCCGGAGACATGGCCTGCGAAGATGAACAAGCCTTATCCTGAAATTGAACTGATAGATAAGGATGGAAAAAGCTTTAAGCTTTCGGATTTAAAAGGAAAAATTGTTATTTTAAGCTTTCTGGATATGTCATCACCAACATCACAAGCTCAATCTGGGGCCGGGCTGTCGGGTACATACGGTCTAACGCAAGACAAAGACCCGCTCGCTGAAACCTTTGACGATGCGCTACGTAAGGTGGGTGATGGGAATTTGACTTTACCGCATCCTGACATTCTGCAGGTTAATGTTCTTGTTTACAAACAAGATGGTGGTCAGCCAACCGTTGATGAAGCTGCAAATTGGGCGACACACTTCGATTTAGAGCGTGAGAAGGGGGTGATTGTCGCTGTTCCTCAAAAAGATATAAGGGGTGAAGAAAGTGAAAAAATTATCAATGGCTTTCAGTTGCTTGATAAAAATCACATTCTGCGTGTTGATTCATCCGGGCCAGAACCAAAACATAATTTGAAAATGACATTGATACCCTTAGTGCCTAAATTGTTGCGCTAAGTAACAAAATTACTGTAAAGTTACAAAAGCAAACATTATAAAACGTAGAATGTTGTTATGAGACCCAGATATACAGATATACGTGATAAAACATTTATCATGCTCACTGAATTGGATTCTGACCAACAAGAGGCTTATGCCTTGAGTATTCAGAATTACATTGATAATCCGGATGATTATGCGGAAATGACAGAGTATCTTAATTTGTTTAATCGCGAAGGTGGTCTTGTTGCATTCATGAATAATAGTGTGAGTGATGCTGATGTTGTGAATTATGATGAAAAACTACATCCGTCATTGTTAGAGATCAGAAATCGTTTGGACGAAATGAGTCTCAGCAATTCCGAAGAAAATCAAAATATGGCACGTAGATTAGCATTTTTTCTGTTGGCCGATATGAAAGATGATTTTGATTGGCACATGGCAGGAACACAAAAAAAACAAGGGTATAATGATGAGGGGGGTGGATCCAATCACTCAGCGGATAGTTTTGAGATGATGTGATTGATGCGGGTTTGCTTATAAAAAATTGAAAATAAAAGTACGTGATAATTTTGGTGATTTGTTAGAGTCTTTTGGGAAATCGTATGGTGCGATTAATGATAAGGCTATCGAAAGCCTTGAACGATTTTTTGAAGATGGCCTCGGCACTGATCACCCTCGTATGAAATACCTCATGACAAAAGACGCCTACAGCTTTCGGGTTTTGGGTAATAATGCGCCTGGTGGCCCGCGTGTGGTTATGGCCAAGGCGAATGATGATCAATATGTACCGATTTTTATAGGAAAGCACAGTGATTATGACCGTTATCTACGCGGCAATAAAATAGAATTACAAATTGAGGAAGTGCAAGCGGGAAAAGGGCTTGTTGATCTGGAAACAGATAATTACAAAAAATCTGTTGAAACCGTAGAACTTGACCCTGTGCCTCGGGACAGGCTGGAATTTACACAATTCAGTACGCCGGAAGAGGGGCGCTATATTACGTGTAAATCGGCGAACTTATACTTTTCGGAAGCGCAGTTAGCTGTCTTTGAGAGCGTTTCGTTTGAAATGGATACCACATCTATTGATGATGCTGCTGTTAAAATGGCCATGGAAGATTTAAAAACAGCAAAGTCGATTGTGATGGAGAGTAAGCCATCAGAGCTCAAGGATGGCGTGGAAACGTTTCAGATGGTTTATCATGAGGTTGGGCAAAATTCTGAAACCCGATCTAAAGTTTTTGATCATCTTGGTGTTAAGCAGGATTGGAGTTCATCGAATAACTATGATGATTGCGATGAAGTTATTAATGGCGATACGTTAACTACAAATGGTCACGGTGACAGCTTCGAGCAAACAATACTTTTGATGGCGGATTTTCAAGAGCGTTCAGAGGATGGTGTTTTTGCGGACCATGTACTTGCGGCAAGTCTTGGCGTTGAAATGTTTGATGATTCTGAGGTCGCAGAATACGAAGAGATGCCAAGCGGTGTATCTTAAATAAGCATAATAAATGTGTGATAATGTATATTATGGAAAATAATGTATTATTATAAGAAGAGGGTGCTTATTAATACTTTCAGGCGTAACTTCTTAGTATCACAGACCGTGTGTCTCTTATGACTCTATTTGTTAACGCGGGTCGTCGTCTCAGGCTCAGGCATTCTTATAATCTGATATTGTTGTCCTGATTTAAATGTGCCGCGCATAATATCTTTCTTACCATCAGGCCAAATGATTTTGATTTCTGAAACGCTATTAGTCTCACTTAATCCGAAATGTGCGATTGGTTGATTATATGAACGAAAACCACCACTGGATTTAATAATACGCATTTGACGCATAACCATAACGCGCTCTGGTCGTTCATGTTGTGTATATGTATGGCTAATGATGATTTGCGCGCCCACAGCGTGCGTGTTTAATGACGTCTTATCAATAAGAGAAAATTCTATGGATCTGTTCTTGGCTTCATTCATGTAAACACTGACAGGCGCATCGTTTTGGACTGTGATGATGTCCAGATCGCCATCATTGTCTAAATCCGTGTAACTATATGCACTGGCTGGCGTATAATTTTCCAAACCAAATTTTTCTGTGGCATCTTCGAATTGGCCGTCACCAGTGTTCCTGTAAAAAATGTTTGTTGATAAGGTCATCGGCAAATTATAGCCATTCACCACATATAGATCCTGCCAACCGTCATTGTCTAAATCTGCGAAACGCGCATTCCATGTCCAAGCACCATAACCAACACCAAGTTCGTTGGCTTTTTCAACAAAAGAGATGCGCCCTCCTTCACTCGAATTTCGCAACAGGGCGTTATGTAAAGACTCGTTTGATGTATTTAAGTGACCAGTGAAATCATAAGTTTCTTGCGTGTTTTTTTCTGCGTCGCCCATACCATGACAAAAACTGTTATAGCGCTCTGATGCCTTGTTTTTATAGTGTCTGGGGTTAGAAAACATATTACGTGTATCACAGAAATATTTATACCCAAGCATGTGCCTGAGACACTTTGCCTTATTAATAGGATCTGTTAGCCCGTTGCATGCGTCGCTAATGTAATTTGAAGCCTTTGACAGTGATGATTTTAGGTTTATCTCACTGTTACAGTTGTCTTTTTGGGTATCTTCTTCATTGTTTTCGCAATAATCAGAATAGGCAATTTGTTTGTCTGCAATTTTGGACATGGAGCGCATAAATTGACCCGTATATGCGATTTGACCAATGTAATAATCCGGCCTTAAATCGTTATCAATATCGCCCTGATCTATGCTCATGGTTGTTTGTGTGCCGAGGAACCCTTCTATTGTGTCTTTATCTGGAATACTGAACGCACCGTTTCCATTGTTAAGTAAAATTAAATCGGAGTGATCTCCAAGTAAAAAATCATTTCCAATATATAGATCCGGGTAACCGTCTTGATTAAAATCAGAAAACAAGCTTGTGAGTGTTTCAGCATTAAGTCCTGGAAGCTCTGATTGTGTGAAAACACCGCCCTCTTCTTGTGTCAGTAACCAATTTTGAGAATTTTGGGTATCTATGAATGTGGGGCCTACGCTCCAATTCCCCATAAAGATGTCCAGATCTCCATCGAGGTCAATATCTGCGAAAGACATGCTCATCGCTGTGCCATTATGTGTTGATAAGGGCGTAAGGTTTTCTTTTGAAAATGAGCCATTTTTATTGTAAATGACGAAATTTTCACCACCGAAGGTTGAGAAAACTATATCGCTCCAGCCATCACCATTTAAGTCAACCAAGGCCACAGTAATCGCTTCTTGCATGCCTTCAGGCATTGGTAAAGCTTGCCTTATGAATTTCTTGCCGCCGATGTTGGCATATAAAATTAGATTTGGCCTTACTTCGTGATCTCCCATGAGGAGAATGTCTGGCCAGCCGTCATTATGAACATCTGCAACGGCCACAGACATCGTGTTTCTTGCGACATGGTCTGATAAGCCAGTAATATAAGAGATACTGTATGGCTGTTCTATGCCGAGGGTTTCGCCAATTATTTCAGAAAAAGGTTTGTCGCCTTTTGGCTGTATTTGAGATTTGTTTTCCGACCATTTTACTTTTATGTTTTCAGGCTTTGCTTCGATTAAGTCGGTTGGAACTGGCTGAAAGATAACTTTATTGCCATCAATCAGCGGCTTTAGTTTATCAAAGGAGTGTGCCTTATCTGTACGCTGTAATATTGGATCAAATTGATTATTTTCATTGGGAACAATGTTTGACTTATCGGGCAATGGATTTTCTTTTAAATCAATGCTCTGTTCTGTGTGTTGGTAAGCCTGCGATACAGTCATGCTTTCAAAGTAAAGCGACAAAACACCAGTTAAAAATCCTAAGCTTGCGCTTGTGAGGAGCAAAAACCCTGCGAGGCGTAAGGATACAGACCGCCAGATGATAAAAAACGCATAAATACTGAACGAGCCCAGAGTAAACAGGAATACAGCTACATATTGAATAGGTACGCCAGCCTGCAGCAGAACGGATGAAAGGATAATATCAAAAGCCATAGGCGATGGTAGCAAGGCGCCGAATATTGACAGAGCAAGCATAAGTACGATCATTATAGGCATTGTAATATTGTCGCTGATTGATTGGATATCAGACCATGGCGTTATGACTGTGAAAATGCTGCCCATAAAGCCTGCTAAAAACATAAGGGGTAAAGCGATTTTCAATAAATACAGGAAGTTTCTAAGATAGGCGTGTATAAACCATATCGCTGCCCCACTCCACGTTTCCTGCTTATCCGTCAAAGCTTGATCGACGAAATTTTCAATTTCGCAGCTTTCTGCGATGTTTTGCGCAGAGGTTTCCTTTTGAAAAAGGTAGTGACAAGATAAAGGGATGATCAGCAGTATAAAAAATAGCGTGAGTAATAGCTTTATGGTGACTAAATAAAGTGGAAACATTGAAAACGCCATGACAAGAACCACAACATTTAACGTGGGTGATGCGATGAGCGCAGATAGTGACGTTTGAAGGCTGCTGCCTGCGGCATGGAGGGCGCGAGCGATGGGAGCAGCGCAATTAACGCATACGCCTAAAGGCGCGCCTAGCCCCATACCGAGCAGACTGTTCGCGAATCCTGATTTAAACTGTTTGCGCCGTACCAATGGCAATAATGATAAAAAACATGCCCCCATCAGAAAGGAAAAGCTCATCCCTTTTTTGTTGGTGTCGATCCAGTTTATGGTTTCTGCGAACACTTTTTCCCAAAATGAAAAGCTTTCATTGACCGTGATAACAGGAGAAAATCCAAGATTAGCGAGAGGCGAATTATTGCCGATAACGGCCTTGGCGGATAATTCGGGATAACGCGAAGTTGTCCAAAAATAAAGGCATAGTATGGACGTGTAAATTGATAATAATATCAGCGGTTTAATTGCATTTTTGACCAGCATAAATTCGCGCTCGTTTTCAAGTTTCCAGAACCAAACCATCATAAGCAGGATAAAAACCCTTTGGCAAATCATTCAAAAGCGTTTGATAATCCATCAATGAAGACAGACACGTCACGTAGACTTGTTCCGCCTGAATATATTCGTTGTATTCGTATAGAGCATCCAGGCAGGCATGTACGTCATTATTAGGGCTGTTATACCCTGCGCCGTCGACAATCCATGTTTTCGAGCCCTTGATAACATCTAAAGCCTTATTATCAAGACGTTTCATATCAACACAGTAAGATATATCACCAAAACGATATCCAACGGTTGTGCATGTACCATGATCCATTTCAAATGGAATATAAGTAATATCTTTGAATGTTTGAGGTTGCTCAAAATCATGCTCATTGAACGGATGTGCCTCAAGGATGATCGGATAAAAATAATCGTGGTTGCCGCCTTTAAACAAATACTGAAAACGCCCTGCTATGTCGTCTAATGCGCTTTGTCTGCCGTAGCATGGAATCGGCGTTCTATCGTTTCTGAAATACAGTGATCGTAAATCATCAATACCATGGCAATGATCGCTATGCTGGTGCGTGTAGAAAACACAATCAAGGTTGTTGATATCAAACCTATTCATTTGATGGCGGAAATCTGCGCCGGTATCAATAACAATGGTTGTATTATCCGATTGCACAGCCAGGGCGCATTTTGTACGTCTGTTCTTTGGCTCGTTCGGGTCACATGCGCCCCAGTAATTTCCGACCGCCGGAACGCCCGAAGAATTACCGCAACCCAATAATGTGATTTTCAAGCTCATGCAAGTTTCGCCTTTTTAAATAATCTAAAAAAGTTATCGGTGGTGATTTTTGCAAACTCTTCAACTTCAAGGCCATATAATTCCGCAAGAAAAGCCCCTGTATGTGCAACATATGCGGGTTCATTCACTTTGCCGCGATGTGGCATAGGCGCGAGGAACGGCGCATCGGTCTCAACCAGAACACGGTCTAATGGTATAATCTTAGCGGTCTCGCGCAGTTCATCGGCCTTTTTGAAGGTCACCATGCCAGAGAAGGAAATATAAAACCCCATATCAAGAGCATGTTCCGCGAGCCATTGTTTGGAGCTGAAACAGTGCATCACACCGGATAGGGCTGTGCCCTGCCCCTCTTCTGTCATGATAGCGGCGGTGTCGTCTTCCGCATCGCGTGTATGGACGACCATGGGTACATTGGCCTCGATACAGGCGCGTATGTGCTTGCGGAAGGATTCCTGCTGATCTGGCCTTGGGGAATTATCATAGAAATAATCAAGCCCGGTCTCACCAATGGCAACGACGTTATCATTTGTTTGTACTAGCTTAACGATATCTGCTTGCGAGAACGCTTTTTCCGCCTCTAATCCTGCGTCATGCGGGTGTGTACCAACGCTGCACCAGACATTCTTATTGTTTGATGTGATCTCAAAGAGAGAGTCTATATCTTCGGACAGGCGGCAACAGATGCTCACCATACCATCAACCCCCGCCTGTTTTGCGGATTCAATGATGGCTGTGGCATCACCTTTATCTTGAATGCCGGAATGATTGAGATGGCAATGCGAGTCGATCCACATTTTTACGCCGCTGCCTCATCTTCAACGATGCGCGGGAACACACCTTGGGGTTTATCAATTTCTACACCTGATTTCAGGGCATAGTCTTTTGATATATGCGCGAACATACGTTGATCTTCTGGCGTCTTCATCTGATCCAATATCTTGGGTGCTGTATGTGGCACGACAGGTTGTACGATGATGGCGAGGCAACGGATGGCTTCGGCCAGAACGTATAGAACAGTTTCCATGCGCTCAAAATCGGTTTTCTTTAATGTCCATGGGGCTTGGGCATCAACATAAACATCGCAGTCCGCAACAACGCTCCAGATATATTCGAGTGCACGGTTGATCTTCATTTGATCAAAAGGCTCACGGGCATGCTCAACCATGGTATATGCCTTATTAAGCAATGCCTCATCTTCCTGCTTAATTTCATTCGGTGCGGGGATGACACCGTCACAGTTTTTGTAAATCATAGATAGTGTGCGCTGGGCGAGGTTTCCAAGGCCGTTAGCAAGGTCGGCATTGATACGTTGCACCGCTTGTTCATGGGAGAAGTTTCCATCATTACCATGGGCGACTTCACGCATTAGGAAATAACGCACCTGATCCAGTCCGTATGTTGCCACCAAATCATCGGGCGACAAGACATTACCAACAGATTTGGACATTTTCGCGCCTGCTACATTGATAAAACCATGGGCGAAAATAGTCTCAGGGAGTGCCAAATTGGCTGACATCAGAAAGGCAGGCCAGTATATGGCATGGAAACGGGTGATATCCTTACCAATCACATGGTAATTAGCGGGCCAGAATTTTTTGAAATCGGGCCCGTTTTCATCCGGATAGCCAATCGCCGTGATATAGTTCGTGAGCGCATCCAGCCACACATACATCACATGGTCTTCATCGTCCGGAACAGGAATACCCCATTTTAACCGGCTTTTGTGGCGTGATATTGAAAGATCACTTAAGCCGTCTTCTTGTTTTAGAAAAGCCATGATTTCGTTCATACGCGATGATGGTTGCACGGCATCCAGGTTGGCGTTGTAATAATCAATCAGACGATCTGTATAAGCAGAGAGCTTGAAAAAATAGCTCGGCTCTTCCACCCATTTGACTTCAGTGCCGAGTGGCGTGAATTTCTGACCGTCGTCGGCGGTGGTGAGTTCGTCTTCCGTGAAATAAGCTTCCTCACGTACGGAGTACCACCCTTCATAATTGCCAAGGTAAATGTCACCATTATCATTCAGCTTTTTCCAAATGGCCTTTGAGGCCGTGTAATGGCGTTCTTCCGTTGTACGAATGAAATCGTCATTGGAAATACCCAGCTTACTGGTCATTTCCTGAAAAATACCTGCATTTTTGTCGGCAAACTCTTTAGGCTCCATGCCTTCGGTTTCGGCAGTTTGGGCAACTTTTTCGCCATGCTCATCTGTACCTGTCAGGAATTTCACATCATATCCATCGAGGCGTTTAAAACGCGCCAATACATCCGTTAAAATAGATTCATATGCATGCCCCAGATGTGGCACGCCGTTGACGTAGGAAATAGCCGTTGTGATGTAAAAAGGTGGTTTATCGCTCAATTTTTTAGCTCCGAAACAAAGGTTCGTTATTCACTTATCATAAGAAAGGCGGAACGTACAGCATCGCGGCGATCCAGATTGGAAAATTCAACACGTGAAAAATGATTTTTCAGGTTATCAGATAAGGATATCAAGTTTTCGATGGAGCTATTATCCAGAATACTCTGCGCTGTATCGTTTTGGAAATAAACGGGGATTTCAGTTTCCCCTTTTGCCTTAAGAAATAAAGCCTTGCGGAAAACCCATTGAATGACATCCACAAACATACGGTATTGGACATCTTGTGCGGGTGAGCCTAATGATGACGCAAATTCATGAATTTTATGTGTCTGACCTTGCTTGGATAGTGCTATGTGCTCAAGCACTTTACTCAGCATCTCTATGCCACCATTATCGCTATATTTTAAGGCTTGTCCGACACTGCCTTCTGATAAATCAGATAAAGCTTCAATCTCATTTATAGATAAATCATAACCGTTTTTGCGCATCAATTCGGCCATGTTTTCTGCGGATAAAGATGAAAATTGAATAACGCGTGAGCGTGAGTGAATGGTTGGAATAAGCATCCCGGGGCGATGCGCAATCAGCATAATCAAAACATTGGCGGGAGGCTCTTCTAAAATTTTTAAAATGGCGTTTTGCGCGTTACGGTTCATGGTGTCGGCGTCTTCGACAATCACAATACGCCAACCACCTTCAGATGATGTTTTACGCAGGAAGGGTTCAATTTTGCGTAATGACTGCACTTTCAATGTTGAATCTAATTTGCCCTTGGCTTTATCGAATAAGCGATGGATATGGAGAAGATCACCATGTCCGCCTGAAGCGATGCGGCTGAAAACGGGATCGTCTGCTCTAACATCCAACGAAGATATTTCTTGCGGCAAAGTATCGCCAAACAGGCTGTCCCCATCATCTTGCCCCTTACCATTTTTTAGTAAGAACCGCGCCAAACGAAAGGCCATTGTGGTCTTACCAATACCTTCTATGCCGGAGAACGTCATAGCGTGTGGAAGGCTGCCCTTTTCATAGAGATCAATGAAGAATTTTTCCTGTTCGTCATGTCCAATGCAAAACGGCATCGCTTTAGGATCAAGTAGCCCTTCAGATATCGGAGCCGTGGCGTCACCCGTATCGTTGTCTATTACATCCTCATCACCGAAAAGGCTCATTGTCGCTACCCTTTCTTATCCGCAAGTTTAGAGATGGTTATCTTTTTCAGATGTTCATAGACGTCATCCATGCTCTGCTCCGCATCAATAACATGGCATCTGTCTGGTTCATTTTTTGCGATTTGAAGAAAACCATTGCGCAGACGTTCATGAAAGTCTGTGTCCAGCCTTTCAAAGCGGTCTTCTGTTTGATCATAGCCTTTTTGACCCGCCAAACGTTTCTTTGATCGCTCTAACCCTGCTTTGACGTCCAGATCAAGAATAAAGGTTAAATCAGGCTCTAAAGATTTTATTGCAACCTCTTGTATGGATTTTATTTTGTTAATTTTCATTTGTCGCCCATATCCCTGATAAGCAACAGTGGAATCGGTAAAGCGATCACAGATAACAATTTTTCCGTCATCAAGGGCAGGCTTAATAACATTATCGACATGCATAACGCGCGCAGCGAATATGAGGAGTGTTTCCGCCATAGGGCTCCAGTTGCCGCTATCGCGCTGTACAAGGATATCACGCACAGATTCTGCCTCTGGCGTTCCTCCCGGTTCACGCGTCGTGATGACCTTATGCCCTTCGTCAGTCAGGAATTGTGCCAAGCGGTTAATTTGTGATGTTTTACCAGAGCCTTCGCCGCCTTCTAATGTGATGAATAAGCCTCTGCCGTCTTTATTTGGCATTAGTTAAACTTTCCCTGCCCTGTTGTTAAAAGACGCGCTTTTTTAATGAGCCGTGGAAAAAAACCAATACCTGCGACGTTGCGAGCTGCGATAAGAGGTACCTCTATAACTTCGCCCTTAGGAATATGCACTTTTACCGTGCCAATATTCTGTCCTTTGGTTATAGGGGCCTTTAAGGGGGCGTTATAGTAAAGCTCAACCTTTAAATCACGGACAAATATTTTAGGAACAACAAAGTTGACAGCTTTTTCGGCAATGAGCGGTACCTTGGTGTTTACGCCTAAATAAACAGCAGCTTCCCCTAACGGTTTTTCGTTATCGAATAAGGTAACCGTTTTAAAGCCGTTAAGCGCCCATTGTAAGAGGCGTGCAGACTCTGTTTTACGTTCTTTTTTACTTGCCATACCATTCAACACCATGACAACACGACGGCCATCCTTGCTAATACCAGATGCAATCAAGCCATAGCCGCCATCATCTGTGTGGCCTGTCTTAATGCCATCTGCACCAATATCAAGATTGAGTAGCGGGTTACGATTGGCTTGTTTGATTTTACTGTAAGTAAAGCTCTTTTCGGCGTAATACCCATAGTAATCAGGAAAGTTTTTGATGATTGCTTTGGCCATTGTCGCAAGATCACGCGCCGTAGAATAATGATCCGGATCAGGCCATCCACTGGCGTTCATGAAGTGACTGTCTTTCATGCCAAGTTCACGCGCTTTGTTATTGAGGGCTTCGGCGAATGCTTCTTCACTACCGGCGAGCCCCTCGGCAAGAACAATGGTTGCATCATTACCGGATTGAATAATAACGCCTCTAATTAAATCTTCGATTTTGATCTTTTTGCCAACGGGCACAAACATCTTTGATCCGCCCTTTTTCCAAGCCTTTTCGCTGACTAAGAATTCATCATCAAGCGATAAGTCACCTCGCTGTAATGCATCAAAAATTAAATACATCGTCATGACTTTACTCATGGATGATGTTGGCATTTTTTGGTCGGCGTTCTTTTCGAATAGGACTGTGCCTGTATCATAATCTATGATGATGGCTTGTTTAGCGGCTGTTTCTATTGTTTCATTGGCATGAGCGTGATTTGCCATAGTAGAGCACATAGCAGCCAATATAAAACTAAGAACAGTGAAGAGCTGTTTCACGGTAAAACCTTTCTTATGATGATTGTTACATTCAACCATGACTCGATAGATTAATCCACCACTATCAAGGCATTTGTATGGCCACCATTATATAGTTTGTTGAGCAGAGAATCTGCTGCGGCGACATTGTCGGTTGGAAATCTTACACGATAATATTGTCCACCATTGACTGTCGCTGGGTATATTTGCGCGCGTCCATATGCGTCCAGAGCACTGGCTTGTTTCATCGCAGCTTCGCGGGAGGAAAATGAGCCAGCCTGAACAAACACTTTTTGCGCAGTCACAGGGTATTCCGAAACAATCGGATCAGGATAAAACTGTCCGTTTTTATAATGTCCGGGAATGGTATTGGGGGATTGTGTGTTCAGCGTTGCAAATTCAGGCTGTTTTTTTACGGGTTGCACAGGTGCTTTGGCTTGCATCACTTTCGGGGGAGTATATGAAGGTCGATTCATTGGAACCTCCATACCTGTGGTGTCTTTTCCAGATATCGCTGCTTGTGCGACCATACGGCTTTCGGCTTCCAGAACCTGAACGCGCACCTTTGCAACACCCTTATTTCTAAAACCCAGCAATTCGGCAGAACGCTTGGACATATCAATAATACGGCTGTGGGCATAAGGGCCGCGATCATTAACACGCACGATAAGAGATTTCCCATTTTCAAGGTTGGTAACACGTACAATACTCGGCAAAGGCAGCGTTTTATGTGCGGCTGTTAATTCGTTTTGATCATATCGCTGTCTCTTATACACATCTCCGAGCCCACGAGACGTCTGAGTATATCGTATGAC
>CAXHFH010000030.1:0-22299 GCA_964015995.1 uncultured Alphaproteobacteria bacterium | reverse complement strand
GATACTCAGACGTCTCGTGGGCTCGGAGATGTGTATAAGAGACAGATAATAAGCCACTGATTATGTTTGGCCCCGAAGGTGCTTTTACAAAGTTTCCGGAAGATCCATTACGTGCGGCGTCATTAAACCATATCGAACAGTTTTTTGATGATGTTTTAAACACATAATCCATTTCCTTTTTACAAAAACATTCAGGATTAAAATCATGAGTAACAAAAATTTCGATGTCATTGTTATCGGTAGCGGTCCGGGCGGATATGTTGCCGCCATTCGTGCAGCGCAACTCGGCATGAACGCCGCCGTTGTCGAAGCCAATCACCTCGGCGGGATTTGCTTGAATTGGGGCTGTATCCCGACAAAAGCCCTTCTAAAATCCAGTGAAACATTTCACATGCTGCACAAGCTTGAGGAATTTGGCTTATCCGCAAAAGATGTCGGATACGACCTTAAGAAGATTGTTGAACGTTCGCGTGGTGTTGCCGGGCAATTATCTGGTGGTATTAAGCATCTGTTGAAAAAGAACAAAGTTACTGTCTTTGATGGATGGGGGAAACTACAGGGTGGCGGCAAAGTAACCGTCGAGAAAGACGGTAAAACAACCGATACTTTGTCAGGTAAACACATCATTGTTGCCACAGGCGCACGGGCGCGTGAACTCCCCGGATTAGAACCTGACGGTAAGCTTGTTTGGACATATAAAGAAGCCATGGTGCCAGAGGAAATGCCTAAATCCATACTTGTTGTTGGCTCTGGTGCAATCGGAATTGAATTTGCCAGCTTCTATCGCTCTATGGGCGCAGAGGTTACTGTTGTAGAGGTTATGGATCGTGTTCTTCCTGTTGAAGATGCAGAAATATCAGACATCGCACACAAAGCCTTTGAAAAACAGGGCATGAAAATTATGACGAATGCGAAGGTCACAAAGCTCGATAAGTCGAAATCAAACGTCAAAGTCAGCGTTGAAACGAAAAAAGGCACAGAACAAATAACAGTTGATGTTGTTATTTCTGCCGTGGGTATTGTCGCCAACACTGAGAATATCGGCCTTGAAAAAACCAAGGTAAAACTAGATCGCGGTCATATCATAACCAATGAATGGATGGAAACGGCAGAGAAGGGCGTTTACGCCATCGGTGATGTCACGGGCGCGCCTTGGCTTGCACACAAAGCATCCCATGAAGGAATTATCTGCGTTGAGAAAATCGCAGGGCAAAAAGACGTTCACCCGATGAATAAATCAAACATTCCGGGCTGTACCTACTGTCACCCACAAGTTGCATCCGTTGGTCTTACCGAGGCCAAAGCCAAAGAACAGGGCTATAAAGTCAAAGTCGGGCGTTTCCCGTTTATCGGAAACGGCAAGGCGATTGCGTTGGGCGAGCCTGAAGGTTTGGTCAAAACCATATTCGATGAGAAAACCGGAGAGCTTCTCGGTGCGCACATGATCGGCGCAGAAGTCACCGAACTCATTCAAGGCTATGGCATTGCCAAAACGTTGGAAACAACCGAATCCGAATTGATGCACACCATCTTCCCGCATCCAACATTATCGGAAATGATGCATGAGAGCGTCTTAGCAGCATACGGAAAAGCTATACATTTCTAGGCTTATATCGTATCTTGCTCACTCATAAAGGAGCATAAAATGGACCTGAAAGAAGAAGATATCCTCGGCGATAAAATCCACGAGCATTGGTATTATGTATCCAAAGGCCGTGCAATGCGCCAGTTTTTAGGGGACATAACCGTTGATGAAGTGCTCGATGTGGGCGCAGGTTCTGGTGTTTTTTCAAAACAACTTATTGATCATGGCATGGCCAAAGCGGCTGTCTGTGTTGATCCTGAATATGCTGAAGATCGTGAAGAAAAGCACGATGGCAAGCCGATTAAATTCGTCAAAAATATTGATAAAACAACTCAAGAATTAACATTAATGATGGATGTTTTAGAACACGTCCCAGATGATGTTGCCCTGTTGAAGGAATATGCCGATAGCATGCCTGATAATGGACAAGTGCTTATTACTGTTCCCGCGTTTCAATTTATGTGGTCTGGCCATGATATATTTTTAGAGCATTACCGACGCTATACGATTGAAATGATGGAAAAAACTATCACTGATGCAGGATTAGAGCCCATTAAAAGCCGCTATTTCTTTGGCTCACTCTTTCCATTGATTGCCGCGGTTAGACTAACCAAGCGCGCTGTTTTTGATCAAGAGCTAGAATCTAAGAGCGAATTAAAACTCTATCCGAATTGGCTTAACAAAACACTGACAGGCATTCACGATGCAGAGCGCATGAGCCTATTTTCATTTAACAAGTATTTCGGTCTCAGTGTTTTTTGTTTATGCGGAAAACCACAAGGAAAGTAAATATGTTACGCGCCTTGATCACATTATCACTGTTTCTTGTTATGTCTCCTGCAAATGCACAAGAGCAATTCCAAGCTGTACCTCAAGCAACAGAACACATCACTGGCTTAGACATTGAAGAACATTTTCAATACATCGAAAAGCTCTACACCAGTCAAAAACCTGACATGAACGCGATCAGCGCATTTATCACGCAATACCCATTAGAAGACTTTGTTTTGACAAACACAGTGGTGACAAACCGCGGATCGCAAGAGCCAGAAACCTATACAAGGAATAATCTAGAATTTGTGGCAGATGAACAGGCGCGTGATTATGACCTGATCGACACACGCATTCGCCACACAATCACGAACATAGAATATCTTGAAGATAAACTAAGTGCCAAAGTGTCTTATACCTCTTTATTCCAAGGCCAAATGAAAAAAGATGTGATCGGGAAGGGGCTTTCTATTCTTGATTTTAAATCGCTTTCCGTCTGCACAGATATTTTAAAGCTTGTAAATGGCGCTATAAAAGGGCAAAAGGCTGATTGTAGAACAGATATAATTTACGGCGAGCCAAGGCCAGCGCGGTAGGAATGAAAATATGACATATAATCCTAAGTTATTAGATAAAGCGAAACGCCATCCTGAGAAGCAAAAAAATCCGGATCGTCCGGCGGGGCGCAAACCAGATTGGATACGTGTGCCTGCACCACAAGGAAAAGTTTACGCAGAAACAAAAGACATCGTTCGCAAACAAAAGTTAACGACTGTATGCGAAGAGGCTGGCTGCCCGAATATCGGCGAGTGTTGGCAACAAAAACACGCAACCTTTATGATTTTAGGCGAAGTATGCACACGCGCTTGCGCCTTCTGTAATGTTGCAACAGGTAAGCCTGATGAAGTTGATAAGCTAGAACCTCTTCGTATCGGCGTAGCGGTTAAGCAGATGGGCCTAAAGCATGTTGTTATTACGGCGGTTGACCGAGATGATTTAAAAGATGGTGGCGCGGATCATTTCGTGAAAACGATTATGGCCATTCGTATGAAAAGCCCCGGTACAACAGTTGAGATTCTTCCGGGTGATTATAAAGGCAATATCAAGGATATTGACCATGTCATTGATGCAAGGCCTGACGTTTTTAATCACAACCTTGAAACTGTGCCACGCCTTTATCCAACAATTAGGCCCGGAGCGCGCTATTTCAGATCATTAAGGTTATTAGAGCGCGTTAAGGATGTTGATCCGACAATGTTCACTAAATCAGGCATGATGGTTGGTCTTGGAGAAACAAAAGAAGAGGTTATGCAAGTCATGGATGATATGCGCGCCGCGCAAATTGATTTCATTACGATTGGTCAATATCTACAACCAACACCAAAACATGCCCCCGTTATGAAATGGTGGACTCCTGAAGAATTTAAAGAGCTTGAGCGCATTGCGCGATCTAAAGGATTTTTGATGGTTTCCGCGACACCGCTTACGCGCTCATCACACCATGCAGGTGACGACTTTGCAAAACTCAAGGCCGCACGCGACGCAAAGTACGGTTCCGTTGCTGCAGAATAGCGTACTCCTATGACTACACATGCAGAAAGACGTACTTTACCGTACACACCGGAACAGCTTTTCGATCTTGTTGCTGATGTTGCGAAATATCCAGAATTTCTGCCTTGGTGTCTTACTAGCCGTATCAAAAACTGGGATGGCGATACCGTTTTTTACGCTGACCTTGTCATCGGCTATAAAATGGTACGCGAAAAATTCGGATCAAAAGTAACACTTAATGCGCCAGATCATATCCACGTAGAATATTTATCAGGTCCGATGAAATATTTATCCAATCACTGGAAATTCATTCGTGAAGATGATGGGTCTTGCACGATAGATTTCTTTGTAGAGTTTGAATTCAAGAACAGAATTCTTCAAAACTTAATTGGCGTGTTTTTCAACGAAGTTGTCCGACGCATGGTCAGTGCTTTTGAAGAACGCGCACAAGATTTATATGGTGCGAGCGGTCTCGATCAAGAGAGTGAAGGCCTTCTCACACGCTGAACGTCTTATCTCTGCGCGGCTACCGGTAAAATTACATTCAGTAACCATCGGATCACGCCCAACAACACATACACCAATATAAACCAGACCAATCGGTTTTTCGTCCGATCCACCGCCCGGCCCGGCAATTCCAGTCACCGATAAAGCAAGATCAGCCTGACTATTCTCAAGTGCACCCAAAGCCATGAAATCCGCACATTGGGAGCTCACTGCGCCATAATTATCAATGACATTCATTGATACGCCTAACAAGTCTGCCTTCGATTGATTTGAATAAGTCACATAACCGCGATCAAAAACCAAAGAAGATCCTGCACGATCCGTCATCGCAGCGGCAATCATGCCCCCCGTACAACTTTCCGCAGTTACAAGCTTGATTTCTTTTGCCTTGAGAATCTGACTCAATGTATCAACAAGATTATCCACAATTTTATCCCCCGTACGTGTGCGTAAGTTATAAGAGTGCGCCTGTAACCATGACAATCGCAGCTGCGAAAATGCCTGCCACGATATCATCACCCATGACACCAGCCGCACCTTTAACTTTCTTGTCAAAGAAACTAACCGGCCAAGGCTTTAGTATATCAAAAAAACGAAATGCGATAAAAGCTATTAAAACCAAAAGCGGATTAAGCGCGGCAGGCATAAGGGCAATCCATTGTCCCGCAACCTCATCAATCACAATCATTTTCGAGTCATGTCCGTCCATGGCTTTATCAAATTTATCGGCAGACCAAAGCCCTACAATAGTAATTAAGAACGCAGCAACACCTAAACCATATACGCCGCTTAATGCATATATGATTAAACCAAAGGGAATAGCCCCCAAACTTCCCCATGTACCGGGCGCAGGATTAATAAAACCACAGCCAAACCAACTGGCGAGCCATACGTACTTCTGTTTTTTATCTAATTTCTCAGGAACAGTATATTTAAACATGGTCACGCCCCTCATCGTCAGCAGGTAGGGACACAGAAACAACCGCTTGCGCAGCGATACCTTCTTCACGCCCGGTAAATCCTAGTTTTTCACTTGTGGTCGCCTTAATATTCACACGATCAGTAGACAAACTGAGAAGATCAGAAACACGCTCAACGATTTGTTCGCGATATTGTCCGATTTTCGGACGCTCACAGATGAGGGTGATATCCGCATTTATTAGTTTTCCGTTCTTATCACGGAGCAATGTCATCGCGTGCTCCAAAAAAACCGCGCTATCCATGTTTTTGAAATCCATATTACTGGGAGGAAAGTGAAGACCAATATCGCCTTCGCCGATTGCCCCTAAAATTGCATCTGTTAGTGCGTGCAACCCAACATCCGCATCAGAGTGCCCCTTGAGCTTACGATTATATTCGATATCAACACCGCAGAGCGTAATGGTTTTTACATCATTCGCTTCATCGTCAAAGGCATGCACATCATAGCCCATACCTGTGCGCATTTCAGTGGATAACAAATGCTGTGCCATGTGCAAATCTTCCTGTGTTGTAATTTTAAAATTTTGTTTTCCGCCATTAACCAATTTAACATCTATACCCGTTGCCGAGACGAGCGCAGTATCATCAGTGTAGGCTTGATCTTGATCACAATTATCATGCGCTTGTCTCAGCACACCATAATGGAACCCCTGAGGAGTCTGTATAGCCCACATGCTATCACGCTTTACGTTTTGAGTGGCAATATCATCATCATCACCGTAGCGCAGCGTATCGACGATCGGCACCGCCAAGCTCGCTGCCTTATTATGCTTTAAGCTGTCGAGGAGAAAATGGATTTCAGTTTTTTTGACAAAAGGCCGTGCCGCATCATGTATCAAAACAATGTCATCTGCGCTTAAATGCGATAAAGCGTTCAAACCATTCAAGACGCTTTCTTGTCTGGTATTCCCGCCAATACAAAATTGCACATTATCCAGACCTTCCACAGATTGGTTATATAAATCATGATGCTCTTTATTGATAACAACACAAATATCCTGCACACCCTTCATCCCAACAAAAACATCAAGCGTACGGCGCAAAATTGTTTTACCGCCAATCCTCATATACTGCTTTGGTGTATGTGCTGATAAACGCTGACCAGTACCGCCTGCTGCGATAATTACACTAAAATTCGAAAGAGCTGTAGACACGTTAACCTATGTTTGTATGATTTATGTTGTATTTCTGTGTCATGCGTTGTAAAAATGCAACACTATATTTCATAGCAAGCACGCATACTTAATGTCGTTATAACAAAATCGACGCAGGCAATACATACAAAATGAACAATGTCATCAACGAAACACAACCGAGTAATCGTCTGAGTTTTCGAGAAATGCTAATTAAGGCTTTTTCGGGGATGCATTTTTCACGTTTGAAATACAGATCTTGGCGCACCAAAGCAGGGATCTTGTTACTGATTGCCTCTATCATCAGCGGGTTTATGACGTACGCTGCATTATCAAAGACCCCGCCATTTGGCGATGATCCGGATTTGGTTATATGGCTTCTTAATGTTGATTTAATTATACTACTGCTTCTTGTGTCACTTATTGCACGGCGTATCGTTACCGTCTGGAGCAATAAGAAAAAGGGAATCGCCGGATCACATTTGCACGTTAGGCTTGTGTATATTTTCAGTGTTCTGGTGGCCGTACCAACGATTATCATGACCATACTCTCGGCTCTTCTTTTTCACTATGGCGTCCAGGCATGGTTTAGCCAACGCGTGCAAACAGCCATCAATGAATCACAAGCCGTTGCACAATCATATCTTGAAGAACATAAACAGGTCATCCGCGCTGATACTCTCGCGATGGCGAGTGATCTTGATCGTCAGGGTGATCGCTTGATGTTGGATGAAAATTTGTTTTCCAAAGTTATTGATACACAATCTTATATCAGAAACTTATCAGAAGCCGTTGTTATCAATCAAAAGGGACGCGTCTTGGCACGCTCTGCTCTTACTTTTTCATTAGAATATGAATTGCCAACCGATTTTCAATTAACGCAGGCAGAGCAGGGTGAGGTCGTTCTTGTTATGGGAGAGGAGCAAGACCGCGTTCGTGCGCTTGCCAAAGTTGAATCTATCCCTGGGGCTTTTCTATATGTCGGGCGCATGATTGACCCGCAAGTTATATCCCACCTAAAGGCGGCGGACCTCGCTGTGAAAGATTACAATAATTTGCAGTCAAAAAATTCCGGCCTACAAATCACAGTCACCATGATTTTCGTGGTTGTTGGCTTTTTGTTACTACTTGCCGCGATCTGGTCGGGGCTTTTGCTCGCAAGACAACTTGTCAATCCTATTGGTGAGCTGATAACGGCGTCTGATCGTGTGAGAGCAGGGGACTTAGCCTCACGCCTTCCTGACACGAAACGTCTTGAGGAATTTGAGTATCTTGCAAAATCATTCAATCGCATGACGAGCCAACTTCAATCACAGCGCGATGATCTGATAGAAGCCAACCGTCAGATTGATCAAAGGCGCCGCCTTACAGAAACAGTCCTCGCTGGTGTTTCATCCGGTGTTATTGGCGTGGATGGTGAAGGCATTATCAACCTTGCTAACAATTCTGCCTCTGATCTTCTTGTTAAGATGCATGACGACATTGCCAATCACTACATTCTAGATATCATTCCTGAATTAAAACCAATGCTTGAGGACGTTGTAAAAAATCCAAAGAAAACCATTCAGAAAGAAATTCCTGTTTTCTTCGGAAAATCAGGGAAACGTATTTTCCTCTTCAGGATTTCCATCGAAACATTAGAGGAAAATTCTACAGGCCTAATTATCACTTTTGATGATATTACCGAACTTCAATCGGCACAGAGAAACGCTGCTTGGTCTGATGTCGCCAGACGGATTGCGCATGAAATTAAAAACCCACTTACGCCAATACAACTCTCTGCTGAGCGTTTAAAACGTAAGTACCTCAAAAATATTGATAAAGATGCAGAAATATTTGAGCAATGCACAGACACCATCATTAAGCATGTCGGTGATATTGGGCGCATGGTCGACGAATTTTCTTCGTTCGCACGTATGCCCGATCCTGTCATGAAACCGCAGAGCCTTACAAAATTAGTGGAAGATTCACTCACCCTCGTAAAGCAAGCGCATGAAAAAATAAAATTTTCACTTACCAAAGATTCTGTCCTTGATTCCGTTAATTGCGATGCACAGCAGATAAGGCAAGTGATGACGAACCTTCTCAAAAACGCGATTGAAGCAATAGAAATGCAAAATGATATTTCTGGAAAAATAGATATTTTAATCGGGCAGCGCGGAGCAGAATCATTTATTGCAATCACTGATAATGGATCTGGCTTCCCTGAAAACGAAGATATCGCAAAGCTCACAGAGCCTTACATAACACATAAACAAAAAGGCACAGGGCTAGGTTTGGCCATTGTGAAAAAAATTATCGAAGATCACAACGGTAAACTATCTCTTGGTGTGCCGGCTTGGCTCGGAGAAAACGATAAATGGCAAGATCTTGGTGGTGCTTGTGTTGTGCTAACGTTTCCGCGCGTAAAAAATTCAGACCAAAAGGAATAAAAATACTATGAATGCAAAAATCCTTATTATCGATGATGAAGATGATATACGCGCTCTGATCCAAGGCATTTTAGAAGATGAAGGGTATAACGTTATATCGGCGTCAAACAGTGATACCGGACTGAGCCTTATTAATGATGCTCATCCTGATTTAGTCATTCAAGATATTTGGCTACAGGGAAGTGATAAAGACGGCATTGATATTTTAAAAGAAACTAAAAATCAGCGTTCTGATTTACCTTTCTTAATGATCAGTGGTCACGGGACGATTGAAACAGCAGTCTCCGCAATTAAATTAGGGGCTTATGATTTTATTGAAAAGCCTTTCAAAAGTGACCGACTGCTCCTCATGATTGGCCGTGCATTAGAAAATTCAGCTCTCAAGAAACAAAATGAAGAATTGCGAAAAAGATCATCTGAACATGTCAGCGATTTAATTCAACAAGTCCCTGAAAGCGTTTTGAATATTTTGGACAAATCAGCTGCAACAAACAGCCGTCTTATGATCACAGGCGAGGCCGGTACAGGTAAAAACATCGCAGCACACTACGTTCATGACAAATCATTACGTGCAGCTAAACCCTTTATGACACTTAGCTGTGCAACTATGCAGGCTGAGAAGTTGGAAAAAGAGTTATTCGGAATTCAAGAATCAGAGCCTAATGGTATATCCACACCAGGATTATTAGAGCTTGTTAATGGTGGCACACTTCTTTTGGATGAAGTGTGCGCACTCCCGTTAGATATTCAAGGGAAAGTACTCAACTTTTTACAAGACAACACGTATTACAAAATAGGGTCCAATCATAAGCTTACTTCTGATACACGTATTATTGCCACGACAAGTGAAGATATACAGCAGAAGATAAAATCAGGAGATTTTCGCGAGGATCTTTTCTATCGCTTGAATGTTGTCCCTGTTGATATAGAGCCGTTAAGAAAAAGACGACACGATATCAGTAAGCTTGTGCAACGTTTGAGTAGTTTAAGGTTTACTGAAAACGCGCTTATAAAACTAAAAGCATATACGTGGCCCGGAAATATAAAACAATTCAACAATATTCTTGAATGGCTATTTATCATGTACGGAGATAAAAACATTGAAATTGATACAGAGCATTTGCCACAAGAAATTAATGGACTAGAAAAAACCGTGCCCGATACCGATCAAGATAACACCCCAAACCTTTTTGCAGACAGCATATTAACGATGCAGTTACGTGAAGCGCGTGAATGTTTTGAAAAACATTATTTATTATCACAGGTTAATAAGTTCGACGGTAATATTTCTAAAACTGCTGAGTTCATAGGCATGGAACGCTCTGCTCTGCATAGAAAGCTAAAATCACTTGAAGTTTTCGCAGATGAAAAGCAGAATGTGGCCTGAACTAAGTCTCCTTCATAACTTCTATAAAATGAAAGAAAAAACATGAGAGTTATCATTTGCGGCGCTAATCAGGTTGGTGCAAGTATCGCGGCATATCTTTCAAAAGAAGAGAACGATGTCACTGTTGTTGATCACGCAAGTGAACAGCTTGCACGTGTGAACAACTCATTAGATGTGAATACAGTTGCAGGTCATCCATCTGATCCGAATACGCTCAATAATGCGGGCGCAAACGAATGTGACCTTATTATAGCCGTAACCGAACACGACGAAGTCAATATGGTGGCCTGCCAAATCGGTCATTCTTTATTTAGTATCCCCAAGAAAATAGCCCGCATTCGCAAACAAAGCTATCTCGATCCCTCTTGGTCTAATCTGTTTAGTCGTGCGCACATGCCCATCGATGTGATTATTTCGCCCGAAATTCTTATTGCGGATGATATCCTACAAAGATTATCTATCCCCGGCACCACCACCGCCATAACCTTGGGCGGCGGTAAAGCGCATCTTGTCGGAGTTATCTGTATGGAAGACTGCCCTGTACTGCACACACCCTTAGGGCAGCTTGATAAACTATTCCCTGACTTATCATTTTCGATTGTTTCCTTAACACGCAAAAACAAAAGCATCATACCTGATGAAAATGACATGCTAAAGGTAGGGGACGAAGCCTATATTATAGTAGACAGCATCCACCTACGGCGTGTTATGGCCGCCTTTGGCCATCTTGAAAAAGAAGCTCGAAAAATCATTGTTTCAGGTGGCGGTAATATTGGCATCTCATTGATCAGGAAGCTACAGACACACATTAACGGATTACAACTTAAAATCATTGAACACAACCAAGAGCGTGCACAATTCCTGAGTGAGCAGTTAGAAAATATCATTATCTTAAATGGTAACACTCTTGAGAAAAATATTTTAGAAGAGGCATCTGTCTCTTCTGCAGAAACTTACATCGCCCTCATGAATGACGATGAAAGCAATATTCTAGGCTCCTTACTCGCCAAACAATATGGGTGTGAACGTGTTGTTACATTAGTTACGAACAATGCTTACAATCCACTTGTCGGACCGTTGGGCATTGACACAATGGTGTCACCAAAAGCGATTATTGTATCAAATATCATGCAGCATGTGAGAAGGGGACGAATTGTTAGTATTCATAATATCCATGATGGTGAAACCGAAGTCATTGAAATTGAGATTTCTGATTCATCCCGTGTTGCCAATAAATTAATCGCTGATATAGAACTCCCGTCCTCTGTTGTCATCGGCGCCATTATTCGTGATGGAAAAATTATTATCCCAAAGGAAAATAATAAGGTTTTGCCGATGGATCACATCGTTATTCTGGCATCACGGGAACACGCCAGAGAAGTTGAAAAAATGCTCTCCGTTCATGTGGATCTATTATAAACATGAAACTCGGCATATTCGATTCAGGTTTAGGCGGTCTTTTAATTGCGAAATCTATACGCGCGCATTTACCAGATGTCGACATACTGTATTTCGGGGACACACTCCACTTGCCCTATGGGAACAGATCATCCGAAGCCATATATGAATATAGTAAACGCGCAATGGAATTTCTGTTTGCCGAAGACTGTAATCTAATCATTACAGCCTGCAACACTGTCAGTGCCTCGGCTTTACGACAATTACAACAACAATATTTACCCAATAGCCCGTATTCAGACAGGCGCATTTTAGGCGTTGTTGTCCCAACTTTAGAAACAGCCCTTGATCGCGGTTATAAACGCCTTGGTGTGATTGCAACCAATTACACCATCGAAAGCGGTATATACCCTGACGAGCTTCAAAAAATTGATCCCGAGATACAAATATTTCAAAAGAACACGCCATTACTTGTACCTTTGATTGAAAACAATGGTGCACAATGGCTTCCATCTGTTTTAGAACATTACTTAGAACCATTATTAGAGCATAAAATTGAATGCCTGATATTGGGCTGCACGCACTTCCCATTCTTAAAAGAAGATATAAAGCGAATAATTGGCAACAATGTCTCATTAATTTCACAGGATGACATTATTCCGCTAAAACTTGTGAACTACCTTAAGCGTCACCCTGAAATATCCGATAAAATTACGACAGCAGGTACGTCTGAATTCCTCGTCAGTGATATAACCAAAGGGTATGTTGATGCCGCAGAATATATATATCAATCACCAATCCCCATTAAATACGCGCGATTTGATGCTATCAACGAAAACTATTACAGGACCGAATAGGACATGACACATTACCCACTCAGTATAGATTTCCCTGACGCCATATTCTGGGATTGGGACGGCACACTCGCCGACAGTTACAGCTTTTTGAATGACGCCCATAACCACACCCTAACGACATTAGGCTTTGAGCCGTTCAAACAAGATGAATATAAGCAATATTTCGGTAAACCCAGAGAAATACTCTATCCCGCGATTTATAAAGAAAAATGCGATGAGGCGATGGAGGTATTCCAAAGATACGTATTCGATAACAGCCATAAAGTACAAACAATCGAAGATACGCAATCCGTTTTAGAATTTTTTAAGACAAAAGACATCCTGATGGGTGTTGTCACCAATAAGAAAGGCACATTCGTATCACGGGAATTAGAGCACACGAAATATGATCAGTATTTCTCAGTTCTGGTTGGCGCAGGTGAGGCAGAAAACGATAAACCTTCTGCCGCTCCTTTAAACTTGGCCTTGGATAAGTCCGGACTTTCAACGGACACCCACACGATTTGGTATGTCGGTGACACTGAAAATGATCTGGCATGCGCAAAGGATGCGGGCTGCCCCGCATTATTCTTAAAAGGGGAAGAAAACACGGATGAATTAATACGCAAATACGAGCCTCTCATCAGCTTCGATAACTATGCTCAACTCAGGGAGTTTCTGGTTGCAATATAGAAAGGTTGCTCTAAAACAGTGAATATGTTTTATTACAATCCACTGAATGGTTTAGTAAGTTTGTAAAAACAATAAAAATAATAACTTAGGAAATAAAAATGTCCGAAAAAATACAAAATGTCCAAGACGTTTTTCTCAATAAAATTCGTAAAGAAAAAATGTCCGTCACAGTCTTTCTTGTGAACGGCGTAAAGCTTCAGGGAATCGTAACATGGTTTGATAATTTCTGCTTACTACTGCGCAGAGACTCCCATGTGCAGCTTATCTATAAACACGCAATTTCAACGATCATGCCGGGCGGACCGCTTAGCTTGAACGACGAAAGCAAATCTGACTCATCTGACGATGAATAAATATAGATAGCTGGTTCATATAAGGAACCAAAATCTTGAAAAATAAAGATAATATGTATATCGGCGTTCAACATCAGGAACGTGATAAAGCTTATGTTATTCAACCCATTGATAAAAATAAGCCACTTTTCAGGGATGTCGATGACATCATAGAAGAGGCCGAAGGGCTTGCCTTGGCCATTGATCTGGATGTTGTCAAAACAGAAGTTGTCAATTATTCCAAAATTCAATCGAGCAGTTTTTTTGGAAAGGGTATTCGCGAAAACATCGCGAACGATCTGGCAACAATCGAACCTGCTATTGTTATTGTAAACAATACATTGTCGCCAACGCAGCAACGCAACCTTGAAAAAGAGTGGAACACCAAGATAATTGACCGTACAGGTCTTATTCTTGAGATTTTTGGAGCAAGAGCCCAAACGAAAGAGGGACGCTTGCAAGTCGAACTTGCCGCATTAGATTACCAAAAATCCAGACTTGTTCGTTCATGGACACACTTGGAAAGACAACGTGGTGGCGCAGGTTTCATGGGTGGTCCCGGTGAACGTCAGATTGAAATTGACCGACGATTAATCGCCGAGCGTATAACGCGCCTGAAAAAAGATCTGGAGAATGTCCGACGCACCCGTGACTTAGGGCGACAGAGCAGGGCGCGCGTTCCATTACCTGTGGTTTCTTTGGTTGGGTACACAAATGCAGGCAAGTCGACCTTATTCAATAAAATGACAAAGGCCGACGTTTTTGCCGAAGATTTACCCTTTGCAACATTAGACCCGACCATGCGTAAAATAATGTTGCCGGGGAACCAGTCGGCAATTCTTGCCGACACTGTGGGATTTATTGCCGATTTACCAACGCATCTTGTTGCCGCCTTCCGCGCAACACTGGAACAGATTATTCACGCCGATGTAATCGTCCACGTCATTGATGTATCGCGCAAAGACTATATGGCACAAAAAAATGACGTTATCACCATTCTGCATGATTTAGGCGTAGAGTATGAAAAGGATGAGCGTATCATCGAGGTGTACAACAAAATTGATAAGCTAAACCAAGAAGACCGCGAAGAATTTGAACGTTTGTGCAAAATTTCAAACGTCCCAAGCATTATGATTTCCGCATTTAAAGGGCAGGGCATTGATAATCTGCTATCCAACGCGGCAGACATTACGAGCAAACACAATACACAAGTTTCATATTCTATCAGAATAGAAGATGGTAAGGCCTTATCATGGTTATACGAAAATGGTGATGTCGTAGAACGCGAAGATAATAACGATACTGTTCGTGTATCCGTTAATATTGATGAGGCTCATATACAGAAATTTGAGAGCAGCTTTGGCTACACTTCAAACTAATCAGACGCGTTCTTTTAATTTTTGATTATTCCACGATGCTTCCATTTGCTCCAGACTGGCATCAGACATTTCCAAACCTTGTTGTTTTATATCCTGCTCAACACCATGAAATCTGTTAACAAACTTTTGATTACATTGACGCAAAGCCTCTTCTGTATTGATCCCGAGCATGCGGCCGTAATTGGCAAGCAGAAATAATATATCCCCGAGTTCTTCCGCTTGGTTTTCTAAATCATTTTTGGCGACCGCTTCGCGCATTTCTTTGATTTCTTCTTCAAGTTTATCAAGAACATGCATAACATCAGGCCATTCGAACCCCACTTTAGCGGCTTTCTTCTGTAACTTTTGAGCCTTTAATAAAGCGGGCAAAGCATTTGTTACACCATCTAATGCACTTTGTTGAACTTTTCCTTCTTTACTTTTTTGCATGTCCCAAATGGCATCAACGTCCGCAGCATTTTTTGCATCCGCGTCACCAAAAACATGCGGATGACGACTGATCATTTTATGGGTTACATCGTGAATAACATCATTCAGGTCAAACTGATCATCCTCTGATGCCATTTGCGCATGATAAACAGATTGAAACAGTAAATCCCCCAATTCTTCACGCAAATCTTTCATGTCATTACGATCTATCGCGTCAGCAACTTCGTATGCCTCTTCTAAAGTATAAGGAATAATTGTTTTGAATGACTGCTCTAAATCCCATGGGCATCCGCTCTCAGGTGTTCGTAAAGCCTTCATAACACCAACAAGGTCATCCAGATTATATTGTTTAAGGACATCCATTTGATCAAAACCTTTTAAAAATAACAACGATACAACAGTAAAGAGCAATTTTTTCAATCACAAGCAAGGATACTGTGTTATTATTTTTCTCGAGTAAAAAGCACCCCACTGATTCTATCTATATGTCCAATACCGAAGACCTCAAAAAACAGCGCGAGAGATTTCTCTCTTTTTCATTCGCAACATCGGATTTGTTGTTGGAAGTGAACGATGAAGGTCGCGTTCAATTCGCTTTGGGGGCTATCAAAGGTTTAACCGGAAACAAAAATGCCAAAGCATTGATCAAAACTGATTGGTTAGACTTGTTTTCTCCAAAAGACCGCATGGTTTTAAAAATCATGCTAAAAAAAGCACAACCCGGCTTGCGTTGCGGCCCCACACTTGTTTCCATTAAAAAAGGTAAGACGGTTCAAAATATTCTCGTCAGCGCCATCAAGATGCCTGATAAGTCCGAAACCTTCATTAGCATTGCCACCGGTAATGCCCTTATGAATCAAATTGGTCAGCTTGTAAGAGACTATGAAGAAAGAAAGCCGCTCGATAAGGAAACATTTATCGATGCCGCACAGGAAGTTTTGCGTATGGCGTCTGATCTTGGGCAAGATGTTGATATGACCTTAATTGATTTGCCTAATGCAGATAAAGCTAAAAAGCGTTACGGCAAAGAGGCATGGGATAAGCTCTCGGAAGATGTTGATAAAATTTTGTGTCAGAATTCCATAGATGGAGGCACAGCAGCCCATTTGGGTGGAGGACGTTATAGCGTTATCCATGACTCTGACACAGATATTTCCGCCTTAACCACTGAAATTAGCAAAGCCACGAAAGAGCATGATCCTTTCGGTGAAGGCCTTGAAATTCAAACGAAAAGCATCTCTACGGATATGAGTAGTATGGACGAGCGGGATGCAACACGCGCATTATTCTATACACTTAATGAGTTCGAGCGTCAGGGCACTGAGATGACAATTGATACATTGAACTCTAGCTTCAAAGCCTTCGTAGCAGCCAACACACAAAAAATTCAGGAATTTAAGAATATTCTACAAAGCCTCTCTTTTTCCATGCATTTTCAACCGATCGTAAATCTGCAGACACAAGAATGTAGTCATTACGAAATGTTATGCCGCTTTAAGGAAGGAAACACCTTTGAGTGGATTATGTTCGGTGAAGATATCGGGATGGCATCAGAGCTTGATATTGCCGTATGCAGACGTGCGCTGAACTACATCACAAAGAAAAGAATGGATACGGATGAAAGCTTTTCCATCAACCTTTCCGGTCAATCCATGACAGATGAAAGTTTTCTGCAAAGGTTCGAAGAAGAGATAAAAGGACATGAAGAAATTAAACACAGGCTTATTTTTGAGATTACGGAAAGCACACAAATAAAAGATCTTGATCAAGTCGGTGAGGTTGTAAAACGTTTGCGTAGTTCTGGCCTGAAAATTGCTTTAGATGATTTCGGAGCTGGCTCTGCGTCTTTTCAATATCTCAGCAGTATGCATGTGGATTTTGTGAAGATTGATGGCAAGTACATAAAAAATATTATGAATGATAAACGAGATATGATCATGGTAAAAAACCTGACACAAATGTGTAAAGATCTCGATATGAAAGTTGTTGGTGAATTTGTTGAAAATAAAGAAATTGCAAATGCATTACACAATCTTGGCATTGATTATGGCCAAGGTTATTACTTCGGCAAGCCTGCTGCAGGCCCTCATTATACAAACCCGGAAGAACAGCAAAAATCATAATAAAAAGATTGTTTTTTATGTCAAAGATGCTTAGTGTCCGACAGGTTTTTCATGCTGCTTAAAACGAACAACAAACAGGAAAATAAAATGTACCCGGTAATTTTATCTGGCGGATCAGGATCACGATTATGGCCACTTTCAAGGCCCCTATATCCGAAGCAGTTTATCGCACTCCATTCTGATAAAACCTTGTTTCAAGACACCGTACTTCGTCTAAGTGCACTTGAATTATTAAATCCGATTGTCGTATGTAATGAAGAACATCGATTTATTGTTGCCGAAAATATGCGCATGATTGATCAAGAGCCACAGGACATAATCCTTGAGCCTGTCGGCAGAAATACCGCACCAGCCATTGCCGTTGCTGCTATCGCTGCACTTAAACACGACGAAGACGCATTATTGCTTGTTCTTCCTGCCGATCACGTCATTGAAAATGTCGATGCCTTTGGTAAGGCCGTTGAGACCGCACAAAAAATGGCGGAAGAGGGACATCTGGTAACCTTTGGTATTAAACCAACCGAACCGCACACTGGATACGGGTATATCGAATCTGGCAATGAAATCAACGAAGGTGCATACAAACTCGCGGCCTTCAAAGAAAAACCTGATTTAGAAACGGCAAAATCATTCGTCGAAAGCGGTAATTACCTCTGGAATAGCGGGATGTTTTGTTTTAAAGCCAGCGCTTACCTTGCGGAGTTAGAAAAGCACCATGCGGATATTGTTACGCATGCACGTGCGTCTGTATCAGGCAGCGAAGAAGATCTCAACTTCATCCGTTTGGATACAAAAGAATTTGAAAAATGCGAAGATATTTCTGTTGATTATGCCGTCATGGAAAAAACCGATAACGCTGTCATGGTTTCGCTTGATGCCAAATGGAGCGACGTTGGATCATGGGATGCTGTCTGGAAAGTATGCGAAAAAGATGAAAACAATAACGTATGTGTAGGCGATATCATTACCCAAGATACAAAGAATTGCTTTATCAGAGGGCGCCATAAACTCGTTTGCACTCTTGGACTTGAAGACATGATCGTTGTCGATACGAAAGACGCTTTATTGGTGGCACATAAAAAAGACGTACAAGGCGTGAAAGATATCGTAAACCAGCTTAAAAAAGATGAACGCAAAGAAGCCAAGCATCACCGCACTGTTTACCGTCCTTGGGGACATTACGATTCAATCGACTTTGGTGAGCGTGATCAAGTGAAGCGCATTTCTGTAAAGCCGGGCGCAAAGCTCTCTATCCAAAAACACTTCCACAGATCAGAACATTGGATCGTTGTTAAAGGTACGGCGAAAGTCACCAAAGGTGAAGAAACACTCATGATATCGGAAAACGAGTCTGTATACTTACCAGTGGGTATTATCCACGCCCTCGAAAACCCTGGTAAAATCATGTTGGAACTTATTGAAGTACAAACAGGTAGCTATCTCGGTGAAGATGACATCGTAAGATTGGAAGACATTTATGGCCGTGCATAAAGATATGAAAGTTGCCGTTATCCATGACTGGCTACCACTGATTGCAGGTGCAGAACGTGTTCTGGAACAAATTCTACACGTGTTTCCGGGCGCAGACGTTTATACGCTGTTTGATTTTCTGGATGATGACCAACGTAAAATGTTCGGCGATAGCAAGATAACAACAAGCTCCCTAAATAAATGGCCGAAGGTGCATAAATACTACCGCAAACTCCTGCCGTTTTGTCCGCAAGCCATCGAAGATTTTGATCTCTCTGAATATGATTTAATCGTTTCATCGAGTCATGCCGTGGCCAAAGGTGTAATTACCGGCGCGGAACAAATCCATATTTCATACGTACACAGCCCAACACGTTATGCGTGGGATTTGATGCATCAATATTTGCGTGAAAGTAATATGAATAAGGGCATCAAAGGGTATGTTGCGAAGAAACTGCTCCATAAATTCCGTATATGGGATTACAGAACCGCTAACGGCGTTGATCACTTCATTGCCAATTCTAATTATATCCGTAAACGTATCTGGAAGGTTTATCGCCGCGAAGCAGAGGTAATCTATCCGCCCGTTAATGTCGATATGTTTGAATATGCGGATAAGAAGGATGATTTCTTCCTGACGGCCTCGCGCATGGTTCCCTATAAACGCCTTGATCTTATTGCTGCGGCCTTTGCAAAACTGCCGGATCAAAAATTAAAAATCATTGGTGACGGGCCGGAAATGGCAAAGATCAAAGCCATCGCGGAAAATGCGCCTAACATCGAATTGATGGGCTTTCAGCCTAACGAGGTTTTAAAAGACCATATGCAGCGCGCCAAGGCGTTCGTATTCGCCGCCGAGGAAGATTTCGGCATTATCCCTGTTGAGGCACAAGCGTGCGGTACACCTGTGATTGCCTACGGGGCAGGGGGCGCATTGGAAACAGTTATCGACTATGAAAACGATGCCGAGAACGCGACAGGGATTTTCTTTGATGAACAAACGCCCGATTGCTTGGCGGATGCCATTAAACGGTTCAACGGTATTTCTGAGAAGATAGAATATAAAAACTGCCGTAAGAACGCTGAAAAATTCGCACCATCAGAATTTCAAAAACAACTGAAAGATGTTGTAAAAAAAGCCACAAGCTAACTTCGGACGACATGTAATCATGAGCAAACAGAAAATATTATTCTTAACGCATGTCGGAAATATGGGCGGAGCCGAAGCCAAAATGATTAGTTTGGCGAAATCCGTACCAAACAATTCTGAAATCTGTATGTTTCAAGACGGAGAACTTAAAGACACCGTGCAGAAGGCAGGCCTAAAATACTCCGTATTAGAAATGCCATCTTCAATCGTATCATTTAAACGTGAACAAGGTTTATTCAGTGCCCTAAAAATGATACCGGGTATGTTTGGTTTTATTCGCATGCTATCACGCAAAAGCCGTGATTTCGATGTCATCGTTTGCATGTCACAAAAATCATTTGTATTCAGTGCCTTAGCAAAACCAATAACACGCAAGCCTATTGTTTGGTTTATGAATGATTTAATAACCAAAGAACATTTCAGTGGATCGCTAATTAAGTTCCTCACAACTCTATCTCGCTTTACAGCGAACCATGTCGTTTTAAACTCTCAAGCCAGTCAGAAAGCGTGGCTTGATGCAGGCGGCAAAAAAGAAAACATTCATGTTCTTTATTCTGGTGTTGATACTGATAACTTTGAAAAAGAAATTCAAAATACTGAAGAAATTAAAGCAATCAAAGCACGCTTTGTAAAAGATGGTTCACCTTTAATCGGTATTTTTGGCCGTATTAGTAATTGGAAAGGTCAGGATATCTTTTTACAAGCCCTTTCGAAAATTGATGACGCACACGGCATTATCGTTGGGGGAGCGCAATTTGGCGAAGAAGACTATGAGGCAGAATTACACAACCTTACATCTGAATTGGGAATAGGCGAGCGCGTCACATTCGTAGGGCACTCCAATGAAGTGCCAAAGCTGATGGCCGCGTGTGATGTAATCACTCATTGTTCCACTTCGCCTGAGCCTTTCGGTCGTGTAATCGTAGAAGCCATGCTTGCGAAAACACCTGTCATTGCTTCGGATGCAGGCGGGGCGCAAGAAATCATTGAACACGGAGATAGTGGGTATTTATTTCCCATCGGCAATAGTGACAAGTTGATCCAATGCATCAATATTTGCCTAACTAAAGACAAAAAAGACAAAGCAATCCAAATTGATAAAGCCAATCATAGAGCAAAAAAATATTTTTCAAGCAAAATCATGCTCGAAAAATTTTTGAAAATCATACAAACATCATCATAAAGACTACTGAGCCTCGTAGTGTAAATCTTTTAAAAATCTTGCAAATTTATCGGATATATATAAATTAAACACTGGTACGATACTTGCAATCGAGTATTCTGCGTTTTCAACTATACATAAGAAATTACATCATCATGTCTTACCGTACATCACTTCTGATTTGTCTTTCGTTTATTTTGACTGCATGTTCAGCATTGCCGGCTTCTGGCCCTTACAGTGCAAACATTCTTGCAGATACTAAAGTGCATCTTTCCGGTGAAGCACAATTTCCCGATGGGCACCCTGATAAGCAAGAGCCCAAATACACATTGGTTGAGATTAATGAACATACCATTGACGTGATTTCTAAATACCGAAAAGTCAACGCCCAGAATTCTAACTGGCCTAAAAACACGAGCCCGCATGTAACAAAAATTGAAGTGGGCGATTCCATTGAAATCACCATTTTCGAACAAAATGCCGGTGGTTTATTCGTTCAAGAGGGAGCTGGCATAAGACCGGGTAACTTCATTTCTTTGCCACCTCAAATTGTTGATCGCACAGGCTTTATTACAGTGCCATATGCTGGCCAAATCAAGGCTGCTGGAAAAACATCTGCAGAAATTAGTGCGTCTATCGTATCTGCATTATCTGACCTCGCCTTAGCACCTCAAGTCGTTGTCTCATTTCAAAGCCGAGGCGGTACAGAGGTTAGTGTTTTAGGGGATGTTGAAGATGCTAGTCGTTTTTCTCTAGGATTTAATGACGAGCGTGTTTTAGACGTCATTGCCGCCGCAGGAGGACCTAGGTATCCTGGATATGAAACATGGGTTTCTTTACAACGCAAAGGGAACGAACACACGATCTTTATGGATGAATTATTTATGGATCCGAGTAAAAATATTTTTGTGCAGCCAAATGACACATATTATTTATATCTGTCTCTTATACACATCTGACGCTGCCGACGAATCCAGAGG
>CAXHFH010000029.1:0-22385 GCA_964015995.1 uncultured Alphaproteobacteria bacterium | reverse complement strand
GATCACAGCAAAGCCTTCTGGAGCGTGTGTGAAAATCTGTCTTCTGATTATAAGAGTGGTAAGAAATGGATGAAGGCGCATGGCAACGAACTGATGCGCTATGGGTAGTTAGTTTTCCTGTCCGCGTATATATTCCAATGCCCCTTGGAGAATGAGCTGCGCCGCGAGTTTATCAATTAACCCAGTATCTTTTGCACGTCTTTTGGAGATATCCACATTTCTATCCACAAAACTCTCCACAGTGTTTGTGGATAACCGTTCATCCCACAGCGCAATCCACAGCCCTCCTGCGGGTTTGAGATCATCTGAAAGCTGGTTTTCCAATTCCAATCCGAAATCGCGAATTGATTGACATTTTGGCCCTGCACTGCCGTCCATGTTCAAGGGATAGCCAAGAACATAGCCGCCAACGTCATAATCACGGATAATTTCTTCTAACGCCTTCAAGTCACGTGAGAATTTGGTTCTTTTGATGGTCGTCAACGGCGTTGCAATTTGTTGTGTAGTATCGCATAGCGCAACGCCAATGGTCTTGCTACCGATATCCAGTCCCATCAAATTAACGTCATGCGGACGGTGTTTTATGATATTTTCCAGTAAATCTATCATGTTATCCTCTTGCACCTTATACAGCGCAGTGTTAGAAAATCCAAAGCATTATAAGTAAAAAAGGTCAGGCTTTATGTCTCTGGATAAAGAAACAGTCAAAAAAGTTGCCAATCTGGCAAGAATTCGAATGGACGATGAAGAGTTAGAGCGCATGGCGCCGCAACTATCTAAAATCATAGGTTTTGTTGAGCAGCTAGCTGAAGTGGATACGGACAATGTAGAGCCACTGGCCAACGTGGTGGATATAACATTGGCTTTGCGTGAAGACGCCGTAACAGATGGTGATTGTGTTGATAAGGTGCTCGCCAATGCACCGGAAGAAACGCAGGGCTACTTCGTTGTGCCGAAGGTAGTTGAGTAAAGTCATGGGTAAGCACAATAATCTTAGAAACGAATCCGAAGCAAACAAACGCACAGTGCGATTGATCATGTTGGCATCCGGTTTGTTATTCGCCGTTCTTGGTGCTTTTTGTGTAGTCTCCCCTGCTTCTGTAGTCGACCTGCTCGATATGGATGAAGATGTCGCGAGAACTTTAGGATTCGCCCTTATTTTTGTTGGACTTGTAGAAAGTCTTGTTATTCCCAAAATCTTATTTGGAAGTGTTGATAGAAAATGACAAATTTAACTAACCTGACCATTGCCGAAGCTTTAAACGGATTAAAGAACAAAGACTTTACGTCTGTGGAATTAACGCAAGCGCATATTGATGTGATGGCCGCGCAAAAAGATTTGAACGCCTACATCGTAGAAACCCCCGAGCAGGCACTAGAACAAGCCAAAGCATCTGATGCAAAGCGCGCATCTGGCGATGTTGGTATTCTGGAAGGTATCCCGTTGGGGATTAAGGATTTATTCTGTACTGAAAATGTACAGACCACTGCGGGTAGTAGAATCCTTGAAGGGTTTAAACCGCAATATGAATCAACGGTTACACAAAATTTGTTCAGTAACGGCGCGGTGATGCTTGGTAAAACCAATCTTGATGAATTTGCAATGGGCTCATCCAACACGACGAGCTATTACGGCAATGTTCTTAACCCGTGGAAACGTGATGGTGATAACGCGGATTTGGTGCCTGGTGGATCATCTGGTGGTTCAGCGGCGGCTGTAGCCGGTCGTTTATGTATGGGCGCAACAGGTACGGATACAGGGGGCTCAATTCGTCAACCTGCATCATTCTGCGGTATTGCGGGCATTAAACCAACATACGGGCGTTGTTCACGCTGGGGGGTGGTAGCGTTTTCGTCTTCGTTGGATCAGGCCGGTACATTCGCTCGTACAGTCGAGGATAACGCTTTGATGTTACAATCGATGGCAGGGTATGACCCAAAAGATAGCACGTCTGCGAATAAAGCTGTTCCTGATTTCTCTGCCGCGTTAGATGGAGATATCAAAGGAAAAACAATCGGTATCCCTAAAGAATATCGTGTTGAAGGTATGCCAGAGGAAATATTAAAGCTCTGGGAGCAAGGTATTGAATGGCTACATAGTGCCGGCGCTAAAACCGTAGAGGTTAGCCTGCCGCATACGCATTATGCGCTCGCCACCTACTACATCATTGCGCCTGCCGAAGCATCATCGAACCTGGCACGCTATGATGGTGTTCGTTATGGCCATCGTGCGCATGAAGATGATTTGAAAGATATGTACGAAATTACTCGCGCCGAAGGTTTTGGTGATGAGGTAAAGCGCCGTATTATGATTGGTACTTATGCCCTATCATCCGGTTATTACGATGCCTATTATATCAAGGCTCAAAAAGTGCGTAGGTTGATTTCAAATGACTTCTTGGCGGCATTTAATAAATGTGATGCGTTACTTACCCCAACGGCTCCCTCTGCGGCTTTCGCGATTGGTGAGAATGAAGATGATCCCATTAAAATGTATCTGAACGATGTGTTTACAGTGCCAGCATCGCTTGCCGGATTGCCTGGCATGTCTGTTCCGGCAGGTATAGATCCACAAGGATTACCGCTAGGCTTGCAAGTCATCGGAAAGCCTTGGGATGAAGAAATGGTGTTTAAAGTTGCAGGTGTCATAGAAAATCTGGCACAATTCAAGGGCGTTCCACAAACTGTCTTAAAGGATGCTGCATGATCATGAAAACGCCTGCTTTTATTCTGACCCTATTTATTTGTTTATTGTTTACTGTAAGCACCAGTGTTTACGCTCAAGATCAATCTGAAAATGATGATGTTCAATCTTTGGGGGATATTTTGAACCCTAAAACTGATGGCATGACCGGGGCTAAAACTACACAGGATATGGCAAATATCTACTTCAAGAGATGCTTGAGCACAAAATCGCTCGCTTTTGATGATGAAGAAAAAGAAATGTTATGTGCATGCACATCAGCCAATATGGGGCAAGTGTTAACAGTGTCAGAATTTAACGTTATGCATGAGGATAGCCTAAAAGGAAAAGATGCAAGGGGTAAAGTTATTGCCTTTGCTTATACCAAATGCACGGACTATGTTATGGAAAGCAAGTTGTACAACGATTGTATGGTCTCTCCAGTTTTGAAAGGTATTACACGCGGGAAAAAGGATATTTGTGAATGTTCTGCAGAGGAATATGTCCAAAGAATTAACAAGGAAATGTCATACATCATTATGGAATCATTGAAGTATGACCCAATGACACTTAATCCGTTGGAGCGTTTTTTCACGACAACAAATTATGGCTATATGTCTGAGCACTATACGAAGGCTTGCCGAGCTAAAATGCTTTATCAAAAATATAACTGATTTAAAATAAAAGGAATTCCTCAATAATGTCTCAAATGATACAAGGCGAAACTGGCGTATGGGAAATCGTGATTGGCATGGAAGTGCATGCGCAGATTATTGCAGAATCAAAATTATTTTCAGGAGCTTCTACGGCTTTTGGTGCAGCGCCAAACTCTCAGGTTTCTCTGGTTGATGCCGCTATGCCGGGTATGTTGCCTGTTCTTAACAAAAAGTGCGTAGAACAAGCAATTAAAACCGGCTTGGGTCTAAATGCAAAAATAAATAACCGCTCTGTGTTTGCACGTAAAAACTATTTCTATCCTGATTTGCCGCAAGGCTATCAGATATCACAGTTTGAAGATCCAATCGTAGGTGAAGGTAAAATTGAAATTGATCTATCAGATGGTAGCGTTAAAAATATAGGCATTACACGTCTTCACCTTGAACAAGATGCAGGGAAATCTGTTCATGACCAACACCCTAAAAAGTCTTATGTCGATTTGAACCGTTCCGGTTGTGCTTTAATGGAAATCGTATCAGAGCCGGATATCAGAGGGCCCGAAGAAGCCGCCGCTTACCTCACCAAAATCCGTATGATTTTGCGTTATCTGGAAACCTGTGATGGAAATATGGATGAAGGCTCTATGCGCGCCGATGTGAATGTGTCCGTTCGTAAGCCCGGTGATGAGCTTGGCACACGCGCAGAAGTGAAAAATGTGAACTCAGTCAAGGCGGTGCAGCAGGCCATTGATTACGAAGCACGTCGTCAGGTAGAAATTTTAGAATCTGGCGGATCAGTTGACCAAGAAACGCGTTTGTGGGATCCGGTGAAATTAGAGACACGCTCAATGCGTTCTAAAGAAGAAGCACATGATTACCGTTACTTCCCTGACCCCGACCTTCTGCCGCTCGAATTTGCGCAAGAATGGGTTAATGAGATTAAAGAAACGCTGCCGGAGCTTCCGGATGAGAAAAAGCATCGTTTTATGAATGATTTCGGATTGAACGCTTATGATGCGAGTGTTCTTATCGCTGAGCGCAGCCGTGCAGATTATTATGAAACAGTTGCATTAGGGCGTGATGCCAAGTTAGCGGCAAACTGGGTTATTAATGAGCTTCTTGGTATTTTGAATAAAAATGAAAAGACACTCGATGAAAGCCCCATATCTGCTGAACAGCTTGGTGGTTTGATCGCTCTCATCTCTGATGACACAATCTCAGGTAAAATTGCGAAAGATGTATTTCCTGAGATGTTTACATCAGGAAAAAATGCAGATGTTATCGTTGAAGAAAAAGGCTTAAAGCAGGTAACTGATACAGGCGCAATCGAGACGATCATTGATGAAGTTATTGCAGAGAATCCCGATAATGTCGCCGCATATAAAGGCGGTAAAGATAAGTTATTTGGTTTCTTTGTTGGGCAAGTGATGAAAAAATCGCAAGGGAAAGCAAACCCTGCGGCTGTCAATAAGCTCTTGAAAGAGAAACTAAGCTAAGTTTTTGGTTTACACCAAGTGATTTATAATTATATTCACTTATCTGTTATTGGCGTTGAGGAGACGTGGCCGAGTGGCTGAAGGCGCTCCCCTGCTAAGGGAGTATGGGGTTTATAGCCTCATCGAGGGTTCGAATCCCTCCGTCTCCGCCAGTATCCTTTAGATACGAACGATATCAAATACTTATTACATTACAGACACTTAAGATTGCTCTTGGTGTGCCCTATTTCGCTGCATGGTTATCTACTCTAACTTTACGAATAGGTGAACGAAAGAAGCTATTCACGCGAACTATTGGATTTATGATTTTTCTTTAGACTTGTGTAGATGCCTAGTGCATCTTTAAATAATTCAAAAGGATTCTGATGGTCACAAGTGTGGGCAACATACTGAATGTTATTCAGCAAAATAAATTACTCGCTTTGCAAGACACATCGCGCGCGTTAGATGCTGTTCAGCAGCGGCTAGCCACTGGTCGAAAAGTTAATAGTGCAATCGATAATCCTGATAATTTTTTTGCATCACAGGCGTTGGATTTTCGGGCACGTGATCTTGAAAAATTGCTAGATGGGATCGGCAGCAGTCTTCGTACAGTCGAGCAGGCTCAAAGTGGTCTTAACTCCATTAACGATATTCTGGCTACAGCAGAGGCGTTTTTGGAAAATTACGAAAAAGACCTGATTTCTGGCAATATAGATCTTGCAGAAGTTAGTAGCACTGATTTTTTGATTCAGTTTAACAGTCCTGTTGAATTTGAGAATTATGCCGCCGGACAAGATAGTGGTATTCCTGCCACGATTATAGAATCCGGTTTTGGTGTGGTTTTTGATGATAATGTCTGGCGCCGTTATCAGGTTGATTATGATGTTACGGCAGACACCATACTTGAATTTGACTTTCGTAGCACGAACATGCCGGAAATTGCTGCTATAGGTTTTGATAATGATAGTGATTTTTCTAACAGTAATAGCCAGTTTTTTCTTTATGGATCGCAGACGGGAGGCATAAGTTATTCAGCGCCGGTAGCAACCTACCAATACGATGGTTCTGGTGATTGGGTGCATGTAAGCATACCTGCGGGAACATATTTTACCGGAAACTTTAGTCATCTGACCTTTATTACTGATGATGATGGCGGTGGTGATGATGGTGATGCGCAATATAGAAATATCGCGATCCATGAGGGCGATTACACACCGGGACAAACGGTGTCCTCTGTATCTGATATCTATGAAAAACGTTATGAGGCAATTCTTAACCAGATTAATCTTCTCGTTGACGATAGCCATTATCGTGGAATCAGTTTGTTAGGGAGTAATGATCTATTCACTGTCTTTAATGATACGAAAACCAATAGTTTACATACTGAATCCATTGATGCCACGGTTAACGGTTTGGGCTTGGAAATAACAGATTTTTCAACGGTGGAGGCTATACGTAAAAAAATTGAACAAGTAAGGAATGCGCAACTTAAGCTAAAGCGCTATAGCAGCTCTTTAAGCTCGGATTATGATATCCTTAGTAATCGTAACAAATTTACACAAGCGACTATTAACACCCTGAAGGCTGGTAGTGATGATTTGACTTTGTCAGATCAAAATCAGGATGGTGCCCTATTTCTAGCCTTACAGACGCGACAAGCCATCCAGGTCAGTACTTTCAGTTTAAACGCGGCATCTATCGCAGATTTTTTAGTGTAAGTTTTCTTGATTTCTCGACGTTATCTGTTTGTATTTCTAACTAAAATTTCCGATGGAAAAATTACCTATATGTCAGGTGCATCCTTATACAGATCATTATCTTCGTGAAATTTATGTATATCATCTTCGTTTTGTTCATCAGAATATTCGTGAAACGTATCGTCATCCATTAGATCAAATTGCTCATCAGTACCTTCGTACATTTTGGGCTCAGGCATGATTTTCACCCCTATTTTTTCGTTAAGTCGCGCTAGGTTTTTACCTATGGTGTCGACGTTTTCTTTTACACTACTGCTAATCTTGTCCCATGACGCCGCCGCATCGACCCCCGTTTTATTTTTAAGCATTTCAAAATTAGCCGAGGCGAGTGGATTTAAGAGCTTTTTATATGCGTATCCTGCCCCTGCCCCTGCTGCTAATAACGCCAAGCCGCTACCGACATGCACGCCAAGGACATCTTCCCAAAAGTTATAAATCGCAAACGTGGTTGTTGT
This sequence comes from uncultured Alphaproteobacteria bacterium, assembly GCA_964015995.1. Lineage (GTDB taxonomy): Bacteria > Pseudomonadota > Alphaproteobacteria > Micavibrionales > Micavibrionaceae > UBA1672. The sequence continues at coordinate 15,356 of CAXHFH010000029.1, read as the reverse complement.
AACGGCAGCAGACACCGTACCGCCGACGCCTGATGATATGGTGCTGGTGATACTGTTTCCACCACTCGCCATGTCCAGCGCCACACAAGCAGCCGCCAAGCCGGACGCAGCAATCATCGTTGGCTTATTGCCCAACGTTTTGCTCGTAGCTTGACGTACCTTACGCGTCGCACCTACGATCCCCCCCCATAAAGCGGTGCCAAGAATAGTTGCGCGTGCCTTGAGGTTATCCGTTAAGCTCAGATCCCCTTCTGCGCCCTGAAGCTTTTCTCTATTGTCATGAATACGGCTTTCGCGTTTTAATTTGCCATATTGCGCCTTCGCAGAATTTTTTAGGTTATCACTGTCCTGTTCATCGGGCTCCTCGCCGATCAATGCCGCGTAAAGCGGAGATGCATCAGTGTGGTGCACCTGTATCGCCACAAGATTTTGCAAATTATCATTGAGCACATCTTGAAGTGCCTGTGCATTACCTGAATCTTGATAATCCCGAAGCGCGTTCGTCACATTTTCAAGACATTCACGAACATAATGCTGATACCACGGCTCGCCAACACCAATATGATCTGCCATGTTTTCAAGTGTAAGGTCAAATTTATCCAATGCTTGCAGGGTTTTGTGATAATTAGATGCGCCGATTTTAAAATGCTTTTGAATGCCTGCAATTTTCACGTCAAACGCGGCGTCTTCAATATAATCAGGAAGTGTTTCCTCTAACTCCAAACGCGCATGAGCTGCCTCTACCAAGCTCTTCATAGTTTCACCGTAATTACGCGCTACTTGCTTTTCGTAAGACTTTAACACACACGCTGCATTTGAAAGCGCACATTTCCTTTGGAAGACTTCTCCATATATTTGCGGGTCTTTTCTTTCGACACTCACATCCTGCGTAAGAGCGATTAACCGATCGGACAGTGTCGTCGCCTTCTTCAGGTGTAACGCCTCTGCTCCACTGACGCCTGCGGTGTAACTTAAATCAGTCAAGGGCGACATAAGATCAAATATTTTATTCGCCCCCTTAAACCCGTGATTATAACCTTTTGAAACCATATACATCCAAAACGCCGCATGCGATGCATTTTGAAAAAGGTTAATATTGAATAGCTGCTTCCCCAAAGAATCTGCCGTGCTCTCTGCTGCTTTTGAAAACGCTGGATCAGGGTTGACGGGAAGCCCCACAGCATCTAATCCACCCTGCATGCCAATACGCATCCAATCCATAATTGTTTGCGCAGGGCCAACCACAGCATTATCGTACATATAATGCTTATACATCCCTAATGGCCCCATATCCCAGTGCCAGTTTTGCGTGTTGCGGGCTTCTTCAGGAAGCAATTCGGAATCAATAGTCATTTCTTCAAGGCCGTTTTCACCGAAAACCATGATACTTTCAGCCGCCGCCTGAGCATCTTCGGGGCTCGCGCCGTTCATAATGAAAAGTGTTGTCGCCAATCCGACAAAGGTTGCAGCGACCTTGGGGGACTCCTTAATAAAGTTCACAACATCCATGGTAAAGTCCAGCGCCGTATCCACTGCGGCCTCACTGGTCTGGGCGAGCGCAGAGCCTCCCTGCCCGATAGACTTTTCCAGTGCAGAGAGAATGTCTTGGTAGTCCTCCTTGAGCATATCATCTGATATAGATATCCCCGCAACGCTGGCTTCTTTAAAATTGTTTTCAATATTTTCTAATGTATTGCGTGCGGGGCTTTGTGTTCCGGACTTTTCAAATCCATCTTGCAAGGTTTCGACAACCTTGTCAGAGAACGCTAAAAGCGGCGCGAATTCCTGTGCTAAAGCCTCAATATCAACCTGTGATATATCGTCTTTTTGGCTGTATGCATCCATCAACGCAAGAAAGACAGCATATTCTTTGCCAACACCTTCCATCGGGGAATTATGACGTTCCGTGAAATTGTAACGTGCCCATACATCCTGCATCGCCTTTGATTCAATAATTGGTTTTAATGCGGAAGATGCACCCATTAATTTTTTTATATCACTGGTAGTGTTTGTAGAGTTATTCGCAGTCAGATTTTGAAATGCGGCCGAATATTCAATTTTGCTCTTTCGATCTGCTACATTTTTTAGTTTTTCCTGAACGGCTTCTTCAAATTCTACCTGATTGATCAAGTCATTTAAGCCCATATTATGAGCTTCGTCATAGAACGTTTCCAATTCGCTCGCAGTAAGGCTCACTGCTTTCGGCTTAATATCATACGCATAGCCTTTCGCTTTATCGACTGCACGCCAGAATAACGTGTTCAGTGTTTCCTGATGGATCCCCTGATGTCGCCCCGCGCCATAGCACTGCTCATCTAATTCAAACACAACCCCTTTTTCTGGAACGATAGATGAGCGCGGCACAGCGCTTTGGACATTTTCCGGGTTACCAATCTCAATTTCTTTACGCCATGAATCCATGTCACGCATGGCTTGCTCAGTCTTGGCGTGACATTCCGCAGTTTCTTTTTCTAATTCATCTTCTATATCTGGTGGAATTTCAACACTACCTGTTGTGGCAAACCTTAACAGGCGATGTGCTGACACGCGATCTTTATGGCTTGCATTAAAGCGCTCTTTTTTATTTTGATCAGGATTTTCTATCGCTTGCCGTCGTTCAGCGAGCACCCTAAAAGGTTGATTCATGAAATCCAGAAGAGCTTTCGTGTCTTGGCGTGACAGTACATTGCCGTCATGCTCAATGAATGAGGGCGCAAATGTTTCAATATCAAAATCATGATCTTCTTCATTATCCGAAATCACTGAACCAATTTCGTATGCGCCATTGCCATCACTCGCAATGCGCACACCATAATGATCTGCCGCGTTCTGTAACATAGACGTGATCGCAAAATGACCACGTAAACCAAGTGTGTGTGTCTGTGCCATTGATAAAACTCGCTATTCGGCTGTAGGTATGCTCAGGCCACGTGGTTCATGGCATCGTCTCATTGCCTCAAGGATTTGATCCTTCGATATACCGTGCCCACCGCCGATGACTTCACCACTATTACTTAGCATCGGGGCATCGGTCAGATGCTTATACATTGTGACAGCGCCTTTAGGACTAAGGCCTTCATTTTCACCCAAGCGCGCCATTTCACGCCCGGGAATAGCAGGCAGTTGATTGTTTATTTCATAGAAGAACCTTTGACGCGGCGCCAATACGGCTAAACCATCCCTACGCGGGTCATTCACAGGCATCATATCATCGGGGTCAATCGTGACGGTTCGGCCTTGTGGAAAGGATGCGCTTGTAAATATCATTGAAAATTCGTTACCCGGAATATCGACATATCTCATATCTTCCTCCGTTACTGTCGCATAAGGGTTTTCTCCGAACTTGCCCTGCTCTATATCAGGGCTTGATGGTGCGTTTTGTGGGACAGCTTGTGTCTCAATTACGGCTCTCTCTTGAGGCTCCATTTCTTCAACAGAAAAATCAAATTTCGGCGTACCAAAGGATGATGTCTCAACTTGATCTGGTGTTGTGTCTGAAACAACCTCTGTCGTGTTTGTGTTGCTTCTCTCTATAGCATTATCTTTTTCATCTTGATCTTTGCACCCTGCTGCGGTCATCAAAATGACACTTAATGCTGTTGCTGATACTAATGATTTCGCACCCATGAATATAACCTTCCGCTTAGTTAATAATAATTCTCATTCACTGTTGACATTGATAGTGATTCTCAATTAAGTTGTCAATTAAGAATGATTATTATTTCAATTTAATTGAGGAAACAAAACATGGGCGCAGCAGCAAGCCAATCTATGGGGCATTCAATCGGAGAATCCATTAATAGTGCTGGTGAATCATTAGGCAACACATTGTCTAAGGCTTTTAATTTCGCAGTAAAAGGCGTTTGTCTATATGTAGGCTTCGGCTTGCTAGACTTAGCTTTGTGGCACTACGATCCCGGCGGTGTTGCTTTGTTTGATGCTGTCAAAGACCCCATTCTTCAGGCTTTTGATTCTCTTGGGATATCAGATGGGCTCAATACAGTGGCAGAATGGCTCGGTGGTGGTACTGAACAGATGGCCGCAGACCTCGGCGGCGCTGAGCTCGACCTTGGTGGTGACATGAATAATACGTTCTTACCGGATTATTAAGTCTAATTTTTTTGACTTGGGTGCTTACAAAAATGTTGTTAGTGAATATGCGCCCGTATTTAGGAAGGACGTTTTATTAAAACCCAAAGTAGAAGTTTAAAAAGAAATTACATATTATTGTAATTCAATGTTTTTTTTGAATACTATTATTGCACTCACAAACAATTTTAAACCGTTATTAAATTACCCGACGTTTCGAGTGTCTCTGCATCAAGGTTCGGCTGACTTGTGATATAGCCGATGAGAACAAAATTATCTCCTCCGCCATCGACATCGATAGACATAGCACCATGAGCACCTGTTGAACCATAAGGTGTAAAAGATATAAAATCATTGATAGCATCCGTTAATGGATCATAACCAACCAATAGGTCAGAGATGTCTATTTTATCGCCTTCCGAAAGGCTGAAATCTCTAATAATGTCAATAAATCCAAATGTATCACTCGCGCCATACAGGAATGTATCTGCTCCCTCTTCACCGTACATGATGTCATTACCTGCACCGCCATAAATGAGGTCATCTCCTTTTCCCGCATATAGCTTATTTGCGCCGTGATTGCCTGTAATTGAGTCGTTGTAGTTTGATCCATTGATGTTTTCAATACTAATTAGAATATCACCCTCGGCGTCACCACCTGTGTTCACGCCGGTTTCTAAATTAACCGTCACACCTTCATCGGAACGTGTATAGTTCGAGTAATCGCTACCACTGCCGCCATCAATTGTATCTGCGCCAGCGCTCCCTTCTAACTGATCATTTCCTGCAAGCCCCCAAATGTAGTTATCTGCTTCACTTCCATAGATAAAGTCGCGATCACCTGCAATGTCACTGCCTATGACGTTTTCAATGGAAACGTATGTATCATCGTCTGCATCGCCGTCCCAGCCTATGCCTGCGCCTAAGTTTAGTTTTACACGTAAAGCTGATTCACTGTAATCAACGGTATCTGTGCCGCCTTCACCATCAAAATGCTCGATGGCAGATGTTGCGATGAATGTGTCATCCGTATCAGGTATTAGCAGTGTTGTGAGATCATAAGTAGAGGTGTCGTTAAAGACGATTTGCTCTACTATTTTATCCGGATCGCCTGAATAGAAGTCTTTTACTGTAAGACCGTCTGCTATCATGATTTCTAAATCATTGCCGTTTTGTACGAAGGTTATATCACCGAGTGTTATGCCAGCACCTAAAGATATTGTGTCAAAACCAGATGTTTCTGTAATCGTGTCATTACCATCTTCGGTGTTATAAACGTAAGTATCATCGCCTGTTCCACCTGAAAGTTGGTCGGTGCCTATTCCGCCGCTTAAGATGTCATTTCCTGAAGCACCAAAGATGTCATCATTATCATCTTGACCGTTAATTGTGTCATGGCCTGGTCCGCCGTGAAGAATATCATCCCCTAAACCACCTTCGATTAAATCATTACCCGCATTAGACCAAACAACATCGTTGCCTTCGGCGGTTTGGATGATTAAATCACCTAGAACGTACGTATCACTGGATAGTATAAGAATGTCGTCGCCCGGCGCAGGCAAGAAAACTTCTATGTTTTCGATAAGCAGATTGCCAAGATCATCTTCCAAGCGCCAAAATTGATCGAATGTAACGCCTAATGCGATGTCGTTCGTTCCTGGGCCGCCTGTTACCAATGTATCGTTGAGGTAATAAGTACCGTTTACTGATAGAATTTCACCCGTATATGGGTTGATCAAATTTGAACTAATAGGTGTTAGCGTACCGATGATAAGATCGACAGTCATGTTATTCCCCTTTTACACACACGTTATATACAAAAGTATACACAGTTTGTTATAATACATAAAATTTTATGTAAAATCAAAGTATTGTTTTAAGTTACTGTAATTAATAGTAAATATGGGCATTTGTGGTTTTTGTATTCTGAATTATATTGATACACTTACTATTGATCTATACTGTGCCCCTTTGTTCATCTTAAAACAGATAATGTTGTCTTTATGTCGAGCGTGAAAACAGTACTGCAGGATTTTTTTGAAAAGAATCTTTTTGAAAGGATTGTCGTCTACATCGTTCTGTCCGAATTGCTTGTTAAGATCATTTTTGAGCTTATTCTCGGGCAGTGGGACTTTGTTCAGGGACAAAATAAGCAATGGTTTTTTTATAGTTTTCTAGCTTTAGATTATCTTATATCAGTTAAGAAAGTTATTAAGATTCGTGTCACTGTAAATCCGATGTCTCTTTTGGCGTTTGTATTTTTGATTATGGTGGCACATGGATTGTTCATGGGGATAATGTTAGGAAACTCTATTTCTATCGTCGCTAATGATACGATCCCTATTCTGATGATTGCATTAAATATTTTACGGATGCAATCTCTTACCGAGTGTAAGCCGTTTGATTTAAAGTTCCTATTGTACTTTTGTGCCTTTGTAACGATTGGAACTGGTACTGTCGGATTCATGGCAGATATTTTAAGGCGGCCTTCTGGCCCTGCTATTCCTGAAGAGGCTATATTTTTCCCTTTATTCTTGGCGGCTCTTTACACGATAAAACCTTTTCCAAAATGGATTGTTGTACTGGTTCTTGGAATGATCGTTGCTACAGTTGGTGATTTCAACAGAACAATAATGGCATTTTTTGTCATCGTGATATCAGGATATACCTTATTTAATGTGATTAGGTATCCTGCTAAGGGTTTGGTTGTGATTACAGCGGTTTTTATTGTTGTCTCTTTGGCCTCGCAAATAGTGCCCGAGGATTCAAAAACGTATCGTAGAATAACAGGGCTAGCAGAAGTCGACCTAAGTCAAAGTAAAGGTTCCATTGGAGAGCGACAAGAAGAATGGCGCGCTATTAACCGACAATATGAAAAAAAAGGTAAAACCATAGAGTTGTTCGGCCTCGGTTTTGGTGGGGTCTACGATGTTGCGAGAACTTGGATATACTTAAAGAATTATGGACATGCACATTATTCTTGGGCTTGGTTTAAATTACGTTTTGGACAAATTGGGTATATTTACCTGTTCATTTTCGCGTCCGCCCTTTTATATAATGGGTTTATATGGGGCACACACGCGGTGCAGGGCGTCGATGGCGCATGGTTCATCGTGTTTTTATGTTTGATATCGTTGTTATATTGTATGACTTATGTGAACGCTGGATTGCTTATGATGGGTATTCAGTTTATTCACTATAAATCAAATCAACCAGTAAAATCAGAAGAAGACCTATCTAGTGAGGGTATCAAAAAAGGCAAAGATTATAATTAATATTTGAGATGATACACAAGAAACACGGTCAATAGAGGTTGGTGATTATTGTCTTATTGGAATCGCAATTTTTTTGTTGCTATGTGTCAGCTTTGTAATGAGACAGAATATTTTGCGCTATATGATCAGCCAAACTTTTTTCTGAACAGACGTTGTCCCACCATTCGAGTGTTTGTTTGTGTAGCGCTAACATTCTATGTTCATCCGCGAGAAGCGCTGGCACCACCTTTTGTATATCAGCCCAATTTTTTAATCTGATAATGGGGGCGCCATCATAAAACCAGCCTTTTGGAAAGGCTTCACCAATTAAAATACATCCAGAGCGCATTGCCTCATAGAAACGAAAAGTTTCGAGATTAGCGCCACGCGGAATAGGACAAATTTTAGTGTTCATAATGTTTTCAAGATAAAGTTGATTTTCATTGCTTATGCTATCTTTAAAACCCGCAGTTATTTTCGTTTTAATATTAAGATCAGGATTATGTTCTTGTAGTTGTTCAAGCGCCTTTGTCATACGATCTCTTGCGAGTTCTTTGGGTCTTTTAATTCTAAAAAGCTGATCTTTTTTATGTTGTATACTACCAGCGAAAAACATGTCGTTTGTGCGCTCTTCAAAAGGTATGAAAGCCGTATCTTCATAGGCGTAACACCCAATGGGCATTTCATAAACGGGTGCAATATTTTTGTTTTTAAGACGCGCTATGGTTGTCCCCAAGCGCCCACCTTTATCATTATAGAAAGCCTTACTTTGGCCAAGAAAGTTACTGATATAATCAGAAATATTACCATGCTTGTATGACTCTGCGTTCAGCGGGTTTAAGCCACAGGTTTTAAAAACCATACCAACGTTATCACGATACTTAGGCTCCCTTCCCCATTCGTCCTGCAGTATGCATGCAACAACATCAGGACCATAAGATGGTAATTCATGCACAGTCCAAGCGGTCACGTAAATTGTTAAACCCATATTTTGAATTTGAGGCTCTAAAAAGCTAATGGCACGTCCGAAATATTTATAATCGACGTGATCTAGGCTGTATGGATTGTCAGGGTCAAACTCAAATTTCATTTGATGTTGATCATTCCTGAAAAAGATATAGGTGTTAGGTTTCATCCCTGTCCAAATATTTTTTGTTTTAAGGTTTCCCTAATAAACACAAGGGCGCCCAATATGTAAAATAATTTATTTTTTTTATGAAATTTTTTTATTTCTTGTAATCTTTTGTCATTCACGTATTTTCCATCTGGATCAGGCGGAAAGTGCCGCGAACTAAAGATTTGTGCTATACGCGGGTGGTCAATATTATGTTTCATGAATAAAGCGCCTGCTGATATTGAATAGCCTTTTATCAATTTATTCACGGCGCCCGGATTTCTGCGTCCATGATAATGAAGCGCTATTACATCGGGAACGTATTCAAGCATGAACCCCGCATTATAAACCCTGAACCCAAAATCAGCATCCTCTCCCCCAGGAATGCCTGCTGTGCCAAATCGATTATCATACAGGCCAACTCTATTAATAATTTCTCTGGGGATGATCATGTTGGCACTGCATATATCCCCCATTGTGATGTAATCGTACTCGGGAGAGTTTTTTTTCCATCGCTTTATACTTGGTCTGGTTTGTATGGTCATTGGCCAGTCTTTAATATTGCCAAGGTCTAACTGACCGAACCGCAGAATTGGTTCTTTATCGTTTTTGTAATGTGCTAGCACGCTCTTAATATGATTTGCGTCTAAACAACAATCGTCGTCAAGGGATATGAGCAGATCACCTTTTGCCTCTGTAAAACTACGGTTGCGGGCATAAGCAATACCTTGTTTTTCTTCTGTTATAAGATTAACAGCAAACTCAGAGTTTTTTCGCCATTGCGTAATAACGTCCACGGTATTATCTTTAGAATTATTATTAACGATGACAATTTCAGCCTCGATAGGTATTGCATTTTTCATAGCATTGTGAACTGAGTCCAAACATTTTAGGATTTTATCAGCGCGATTATAAGTGCAAATTACAACGGAAACGAGCATGGGCAATTCCTTAGTTTGAGGTAGTATGACTTACAAGTGAATAGATCATTTCTGTCCGCTTCTTTTTAGGTGGCTTTCGTATAGATATTTGTATACGGGAAGACCAAAAAATTTCCACAAGATGTCTATTTTGTGAGTTATACCAATACAATATACCAGAAAAACTTTTAAACATAGATGCTCATTAATTGCTTTTTGCATGATAGGCCATCCCTTGTCGTGATTTCCGTTAATCATGCAATATATACCTAACCAAATAAGCCTTTTTGCTAAATTTTTAGATGGAGGTTTAAGAAAAATGGATTGTGCGCCTATACTATCCAGAGGGTCTGACCTTCCCGCATTACGTTCTTGTGCACAGTGCACAGAAAATTCTGAAAGGCTAGCCTGTAATATTTCTTTCTGTGTGTTTTTGCTAACGCCAGTGTTTAATCGGAAACGACGATATAGTGTTTCTTCTACAATATAATAATTACAATGGGCGCTCATGCGAAGCCACAGATCATGATCTTGTGCAAATGTAAAGAAAGGCCTGTAACCACCAACTTTTTCGTAAATGTTTTTGCGAAACATCACTTCGCCATGTGTAAACATATTGTGTTTGAGTAGACGTTGATTAAAATTAAGATTATTAGGTATCTTTAAAGTATAAACATTATCGCCTGTTTTGCTGTCATCTTCGACATGACAACCGACTACCCCTACTTCTTCATTATCGTTCAAAACTTGAGCTTGTTTTGATATTCGATCAGGGTAAGAAATATCACCTGATCCATGGACAGCTATGTACTCCCCCTTTGCTTGTTCTACCGCACGGGTAATTGCACCAACAAATCCTGTATTATTCTGGGTTATTATTTTTAAACGCGGATCATTAAATTTTTCTAACGTTTGAAGCGTAGAGTCAGTTGAGCCATCATTAATAATAATGATTTCTAGATTATCGTAATTTTGATCCAGTAGGCTTTGAACAGAGCCTGTGACATAGTCTTCTCTGTTGTAATATGCGCATACAATGGATACTTTTGGATGGTACATTTTGTAACCTTTGAATAATTATCTGTTTACTAGCAAATTGCGCAGTGCAATAAAAGCGAAATGTAATTAATCTAATGACTTAAATTTTTAGAATTAAAGGTACTTGGTGTTGTCTGTAACAGGTAATAAAAAACTGGTTGATCCGCAATTAATTGATGGCTTGAATCGTATAGCACCTTTATGCACTAAGGCAGGTATTAAATTATCTGATTTGTCTTGGTATAAAGTTGGTGGGCTCGCGGATGTTGTTATTGAGCCAAGCTCGGTTCAAATGGTTGCTGATGTTATTCGCTATTTGCAAAAGAACAATGTGCTCTACACAGTTATTGGCGATACATCGAATATTTTATTTGATGATGCTGGCTATCGTGGTGTTCTAATCAAAATTTCGTCTGCCCTTAGCAAGATTGAGTTTCATAAAGGAGGTCAGGTCACCGCAGGCGCAGGCCTATGGGTGCCGTGTTTTGTACGAAATGTGATTAATCGCGGATTAACGGGGTGTGTTCATGCTATCGGTATCCCGGGAACTTTAGGTGGCCTCGTAATGATGAATGGTGGTTCTCAGCGTAAAGGCATCGGAGAACAACTGATCTCTGCTACTATTATTAACGAATTTGGTGATATAAAGACATTTACTAAAGAGGAATGCCGTTTTCATTATCGCTCCTCTTACTTGCAAGAGATTAACTGTGTCGTTGTGGAGGCTTCATTTCAATATGAATCTGGTAATGCACAAGAATTGCATAAAGAAGGCTTAGAGATACTCATCGAAAGGCGTAAAAAATTCCCACGAAAGTATCCTAACTGCGGATCAGTCTTTCTCAGTAATCCGGAAATGTATCCTATCGTCGGTCCCCCCGGTAAGGCCATTGAAGATGCTGGATTAAAAGGGCAGAAGAAGGGGAATGCGCAGATATCACCGCTCCATGGTAATTTTATAATCAACCTTGGTGGCGCGTCATCACAAGATATTCTGTATTTAATTAATGAATGCCGAGTGACGGTCTTTAAGAATACCGGTTTTACCATGGATGCTGAAGTGCGCTATCTCTCGCCGACAGGAAATCTTAAGCCTGCACATATGGAAACTGATGAGTTGTTTGCATGAGTGACCAGCCAGAGAACAAAGAAAATCAATCATTAAGTCAAAAAGCGCTCGGTGGAGTCAGTGTTATGGGGCTTACTGTTGGCATGCAAATGGCACTACAATTAATCTCTATTGCAGTTTTGGCACGTATTCTAACACCTACTGAGTTTGGTATCGTAGCTGCCGCTAATATTGTGATTGCCTTTTCCAATATGTTTTCTGATATCGCATTAGGCTCTGCAATCATACAGCTCAAGGACATAACAGAGAAACATATCCGTGTTGCTTTCACATTGAGTATGGCGAGCAGCTTATTTGTTGCGTTACTGCTCATAATCAGTGCACCTCATATAGCTGTTTTTTTTCAAATACCTGAAATAACGAATGTTATCAGAGTGCTGGCGATTGTGTTTCTTTGGACAGGTCTATCGATGGTTGCTGAAAACCTCATGTCTCGTTCTTTCCGTTATAAGACGCTTGGTGTGATTAAGATTGCAGGTTCTTTTATAGCTATAATCGTGACGATATCTCTGGCCTTAGCGGGATATAGTTATTGGTCTATTGTCATTGGCGTCATGGCCCAAAGTTTTCTGGCAATGGTTCTAATGATGATTGCACAAAAGCATAGTTGCCGTCCCTCCTTTGATTTACAGTCAATGAAGGATCTCATGATTGTCGGTGGTGGATTATCTATGTCACGTATTATTAATTACGCAGCTCTCAATGCGGATAATTTCTTTATTGCAAAGTTTGTCGGCGCGGAAAGCTTAGGCTTTTACGATCGAGCCTACCGCTTGGCTGGATTTCCTGCACAGATATTCGACAAAGTCGCGGCTAAGGTGGCTTTAAGCTCTTATGCCAGAGCGCAAGAAGATAAGGCGCGTATGAACTTTGCTTATCGTCGTGGTTTATCCCTCACGGCTCTTGTCGCAATGCCGCTCACTTTTATTTTATGGGCTTTGGGCCCAGAAATTATTTTGATTGTGTTAGGTGCTAAATGGGAATCTGCTACTCTGCCTTTTATAATTCTTGTTAGTGCGACGTTCTTCCGTGTCTCATACAAGGTTAGTCAGTCGGTGATCATATCAGTTGGTAGAGTTTATGTATTCGCAGGCATACAGATGCTGTATGCTGCAATGGTCGGCGTCGGATGCTATATGGCATATCCGCATGGTATCGAGGCCGTTGCATATGCCGTAACAGGATCAATCGTGATGAATTTTGTAATGCTCAGTTACTGTGCATCAAAATTTACAAATCTTTTGTTACTGGATTTTCTCAAAACAGTAATGAACGGCGTCATCATTACCGCGCTACTGGCTGTTATTACTTTGCCTACATTATTCTTACTGCGTTCTTTATTACCGCCAATCTTAGTGTTTTTACTGGTCTCCGTGTTGATTGGATTTCTCGCTATTTTTATGTTGGTAAAACCATATAAATGGCTTTGGGGGGATAATGGCCTTTGGCTGAGAGAACAGGTTTTATCTGTTTTAGAAAAAAAGCTTCCGCATGCTTTGAAAAAACTCTATTGATTAATTGCTTACAATAACGAGGTACAGTTCTGTGAATATATCAAGCCCATCAGCGTTTATAGCCCGTGATGATGAAACTAACAAAAATGACGATATAAAGTATTCTATTAAACGTTCTAAGTTAGAAGGAACAGTTAAAGTAAGCGGCGCTAAGAATTCGGTTCTAAGGTTATTGGCTGCATCTATTTTAACATCGGATACATTAGAGCTTAGTAACTACCCCGCAAGCTTACGTGATGCGCAGGTACATTTAGGCATGCTTGAGGCCCTTGGTAAACGCTGCGATGTTAGCGATGAGCATTGCGTCATTCATCAAGATGATGGAAGCTTAAATTCCTATCTTGATTGGAATGGCAGATCTATCAGGAACACATTGCTTATTCTGGGTGCTTTGGTTGCTAAAACTGGTTCTGGTGCTGTACCTCTCCCTGGTGGATGTAAATTAGGAGAACGGAAATATGACCTTCACGTCATGATCCTTGAAACATTAGGGGCGCGTGTTTTTGATGATGATACACACCTTCAGGCTGAAGCGGAAAACGGTCTAATCGGTGCAGATATTGTTCTGCCCATGCGCTCAACCGGCGCAACTGAGAATGCAATTCTATGTGGAAGTTTGGCAAAAGGAAAAACAACAATCTGGGGGCCGCATATAAGGCCGGAAATTATTGATCTTATTGATATGCTTAATAAAATGGGCGCGGACATTAAAGTTTTCGGTCAAGAGCGTATTGAGATAAACGGGGTCGAGGCTCTATCAGGGACAAGTCATAGAGTTATTCCGGATAATATGGAGGCCTTAACATGGATGATTGGTGCAACCTTAACGGGTGGCGATATTGAAATCATTGATTTTCCATTTGATCATCTAGATGTGCCTTTGGCTTTCCTAAGAGAGAGCGGTACAGAATATTACAGAAAGGATAATAGTGTTATCGTCCGCGGTGGTTGCTGTTATCCTGTCGAAATATCTACGGGCCCCTACCCCGGGATCAATTCGGATATGCAGCCTTTATTCGCGATCTATGGAGCGCTAGCGAAGGGAGAAAGCCGTATCATTGATTTGCGTTTCCCTGGGCGTTACGTTTACGCCGAAGAACTCGCAAAAATGGGTGTTCAGTTTGAGGTAGAAGACAATCTTCTCAAAATTAAGGGTGGCACAAAGCTTGCAGGTAATACTGTCCGCGCAACCGACTTACGTGCAGGTATTGCACTAACGTTGGCCGGCTGTGTGGCGGATGGTGAAACAATACTGGAAGAAGCGTGGCAAGTCGAACGTGGTTATAATCAGTTTGTTGAAAAAATCCGATCATTGAGTGGTAACGTTCAAATCATTTAGGATTTTGTATCAATAGAAAATATTCAGAAGCCAGAGCGTGATTATGCTTTGGATGTTTTAAGGGCGATCGCAGCTATATACATCATCGGATTCTGGCATCATGTTGATTATGTTGGCTTAGATCTGTTGAAAACGTCTTTCACTAAATCATGGGCCATCATTGTTCTTGGTGTTTTTTTACAGTTTCTGCGTATCTTTTAACAAGCCAGCAAAGAAAAAACATATCAAACAATCCTGAAGGCAAAGAACGCGAAAAAATAATACATCAATTTTATATAAAACGTGTTTTGCGCATATATCTTTTATACGCGGCTGCAGTGTTGATGTTTTAAGTCGCCACTGACACTTTGGTTTATTAATGTCATTTTTATTTACTATCTTGCCTTACCATTTTTTTGGTTTTACATGCGTACGAATAAGAAATTGTTTTTTCAGCAAGCGCGCTGTTTGTACTTCTGTTTGTAATGCACCGTGTAACACAATTAATTGACGAAAGAATTTATGTTTATTTACCGTCTATGATATTCGGAATTTTTCTTGGTCAGCTTGATACTTTAAAAGAATTTTGTAGAAGCCAACGTGCATTTATTGGTTCGTTTGTGGCTCTTATACCATCATTTTTTCTTATTCAGGCAGATTGCTTAACTATTGAAAATATCAGTTTTGCTCTACCTATTTTTGCTTTTCCTGTATTATTGTTTTCATCGCATCACGTTGCCAGTTTTGAAAAGCTACATTTGATGTGGAAGAACATTGGTTATGCATCCTTCGCAGCCTATCTTTTTCACAGAGTATTATATGTTTTTCTATATCAAATATTTGATATAGAAAATTGGTCACATTTTCATTTAGTTGCATTGATGGCGATCATTACGACCGTGGTTATTGTAATTTCATACGGAATACAGCGTTTTTATGATTTGTGTATTCGTCATTTTCTAAACAGGCAAAGCTAAAGT
>CAXHFH010000028.1:0-22425 GCA_964015995.1 uncultured Alphaproteobacteria bacterium | reverse complement strand
TTGCGCTGTCATACATGGCGGCCTCGATGTAATCCTTTGCGAACGTTATGTCATAAGGCACTTTTGAGACACGTAAGACAAAAATAATCGACAAAAAGAACAACACCAAAGAAGATAAAAAGAGAAGCCGTAGGCTCCACTTTCCTGTTCCCCAGAAAACTCGTTTCACTTTCTTTGACACCGATGACGCCCGTTTTTAATATTTCAGATTACAAACATTTAATCTTCTATTAGTATCGCGGTAAAAGCGTTGTGACTATAGTGAAGCGCAGTTTTTTAAAGGATAACCACGACTAATGCCCTATTCAACAGGAGAGAAACAATGACAGACCTACAAATTGGAGATACCGCCCCCCCGTTCACACTTCCAACCGATAACGGTGGAGAAATTAATTTAACCACCTTAAAGGGTAAAAAGGTCGTGATCTATTTCTACCCCAAAGACAACACTCCCGGATGCACGACGGAATCGTGTGACTTTCGCGATCAAAAACCTGCATTTGAAGAACTGAATGCCGAAATTATCGGAATCTCAAAAGACAGTGTCGCCAAACATGATAAATTTAAGGCCAAATACGACTTTAACTTCCCGCTTGCCTCAGACGAAGACGGCAATGTCTGTGAAAGCTACGGTGTCTGGAAAGAAAAAAGTATGTACGGCAAAAGCTTTTTAGGCATTGTCCGCTCGACCTTCCTGATTGATGAAAACGGAAAAATTGCGCAAATTTGGCGTAAGGTAAAAGTTAAAGGCCACGTTGATGAGGTACGAGAAGCACTCGAAAATCTGGATCAAAAGGCCGCATAAAAAAACAGGCTTGAAAACCAAGCCTGCCTTATAAAATTCTTATGATCGCGGTTTTTTATTTAAGCCGCGATTTTGACTGGCACTTGTACGCCGCCTCTCGCAGAGTTCATGTGATCATGCACATTATCAATCATCTGATCGATGTGATTGTGGAAGAAATGGTTGGCTTCCGGCAAAACGCGGAAATCAATATCAATACCTTTTTGCAAGTGCAAACGCTGAACCAACTCACCCACGCATTCCTGCGGGATAATGTCATCACGGCCACCATGCAACATCAAACCTGATGTCGGGCACGGCGCAAGAAACGAGAAGTCATCTGTGTGCGCAGGTGGCGCAATAGAGATAAAGCCTTCAATTTCAGGACGACGCATCAAAAGCTGCATACCAATCCAGGCACCGAATGAAAAACCAGCAACCCAGACATAGGGTGCATTCGGGTTTATATCCTGCATCCAATCCAACGCAGAAGCCGCATCGCTCAATTCACCTTCACCTTCATCATAGGCACCTTGAGAGCGTCCTACACCACGAAAGTTAAAGCGCAGAACGGAAAATCCGCGTGCCACGTATGCTTGATACAACGCATATGTGATCTTGTTATTCATCGTGCCGCCATGTTGCGGATTTGGATGTAAAACCAGAGCCAATGGTGCATCTTTTGTTTTGGAGTGATGGTAGCGACCTTCTAGACGTCCGGCCGGACCGTTCAGGATTACTTCGGGCATTCAAAACCTCTTATATTATTCAATAAGTTAACTTATATAATTTAATTATCAGGTTTTGTATTATTGAAAATGTGCCCCGATAATTGCCCTTGTTATATTAGACAATTAAAAATATGTCCATAAAATTCGTATAACCCCTTGAAAAACAATGTGGATAATACGATAGTGGATGGTTATGAACAAGATTATTTACCTCGATTACAACGCAACTGCAGCACTTCGCCCCTCTGCCCGAGTCGCGATGCAAGCCGTTTTGAACTGCGAGAATGCGGCCTATAACGCTTCGGCAGTGCATAGCTATGGGCGTGAGGGACGCAAAATTGTTGAAGATGCACGCACACATGTGGCCAAACTGGTTGGTGCGGATACAAACCAAATCATCTTCAATAGCGGCGCGACTGAGGGAAACAACACAGTTTTAAGGCATTTTGCGGACACCTATCCCGATGAGACAATCCTGATCTCTGCATCAGAACATCCTTCGATATCAGAACACCAAAACACACTGCCGAACGCACAAACAATTCCTGTTAATGATCAGGGGCTTACTGACCTCGGCGCACTTGAAACTTTACTAAACGACCATAAAGTCTGTTTAGTGTCTTGCATGTTCGTGAATAACGAAAGCGGTGTGATACAGGACGTTGCGCAAATATCCGCCCTTGCGCACAAATATGGCGCCCTATTCCACTGTGACGCTGTGCAGGCGGCGGGGCGTATTCCCGTTGATATGAAAGAAAACGGCATTGATTTCCTGACAGTCTCCGCGCACAAAATCGGTGGACCACAAGGTGTGGGTGCGCTGGCACTAGGCTTATGCGGACAAACCCCGACGTTACTTATAGGCGGCGGGCAAGAAAAATCCGCACGTGCAGGCACAGAAAACGTCGCAGGCATTGCGGGGTTTTGTGCTGCCGCGCAAGAATCTTATTAATATATGAATCATTATCAGGCACTTGAAGGCTGGCGTGAGAAATTGGAAGAACGCATCACATCAATATCGCCTGATATCATCATTCATGCAAAAGGCACAAGGCGCGTCGCCAATACAAGCTTTTTCAGCCTCCCTGACACCAATTCCCAAACATTGCTTATGGCATTGGATTTAGAGGGCATTGCACTCAGTAACGGCTCTGCATGCTCCAGTGGAACCGTCAAGCCGAGCACGACCCTCCTCGCGATGGGACTGGATGAAAAAGTCGCCGCCAGTGCCTTGCGTATTTCGATGGGCTGGGCTACGAAAGAGGACGATATTGATGCATTCTTAGCCGCGTGGGAAAAAATATATACACGCCTGCAAAATAAAAAAGGGAAATAAAGGCATGGCCGAAATTACAGTCATTCAAAAAGACGGCGTAGAAAAAGCTATAGAAGCCGAAGACGGTTGGTCTTTAATGGAAATTTTGCGCGATGCCGGTTTTGCCGAAATTGAAGGTGCATGCGGTGGTTCTATGGCCTGTGCGACCTGTCACATGTACATCCACCCTGATTGGGAAGATAAAGTTACCGCGCAGAACAATGAAAAAACCGAGGAAGAGGAAGACATCCTTGATATCGCGTTTGACCTGCATGATCAGTCACGCCTTGGTTGCCAGATCCGCATGAGCGAAGATCTTGATGGTTTAATTGTCGCCGTTCCCGGCGCGAAGGTAAAGTGGTAGACGCGCTATGATCAGGCACATTGTAATGTTCAGCGCAAAAAACCCAGACGACGTTGATGAGATTTATAACGGCTTGAAGATGCTTGAAACCATTGAAGGTGACTGGCTTCTTAATGTTACAAAAAACAAAAAGGTCGATCAGATCCAAAACGAAATCGATGTTGTCGTCTATGGTGAATTTTCCGACCAAGCCATGTTAGAACAATATAAGGCGCACCCGACTTATCAGAAATGCATCACCGTTGTGCGCCCCTTGCGTGACAAACGTATTGCCGTTGATGTCGCGGCCTAAAAGAGCACCCGCAGCACATAAATTATTTGACACAAACACTTATAATCATTCATCTTAACATCAGAATTGATAATAATAATTCATGGGTGATATGAAAGATTCTGCGTTTATTACGTCTGACAATTTACCTGATTTGACCGCTGCCTTCGCACAATCTGTCAAATCGGCAGGAATCACATCGCCCGAAGATGAGCTTAAAGTCTCCATTATTGGTGAACCCGGCGTCGGAAAATCCTACATCGCAACCAAGCTGGCTGAAGGCATTTTAGGATCCCACATGCACACAATGGAGCAATCCGTTGAGCGCGATAACATGCACGATCTTATTTTATGGTCTGTTCATACCAACGAGCGTGAAGAAATCATTCAATATGACGAGGCATCACTGCGTTTTGTTGATCAGGATTACCACGATTTTGTCGCCGCAGAGCAAGGCAAAACCCCTGTACCGAAACGTATTTTCCCCGGCGTTACGTTTGTTGAACACCCAAATGCGGATACTGAAGAAGAGTCTGATATTGTTGTTCGGGTCAAATTCTCTGAGATGCAAAGACAAGAATTACATCGTATTCACAAAGAAATAGAACACGGCGGATACGACCTCGAATCCAAGAAGCAAGAATTGGCCGATATTGCCGCGCAAGGATGCCTGCTAGAGATAGAAACGCAAAGTTTCCGCGTTGATGACGCACCGTTAATTGAATTTTTTGACCGTCAAAATAATACCGATGAAGAGGATCTCAGCGTACCTGCTTACATGCTAGACGATGATGATGCAGAATTAGGCGATTATGCCGACATCCACCCTGATTAATCTTCAATAAATCTTTGATCTATTCAGGCTCGAACACAGGATCTAAATTCACACGCAACCTAAGCGCGACAACTGCGGGTGTTACATTTTCAATAGCGGGTATGCCGCCAAACTGCGCATTTATAATTTGATCTTCACGCCCTAAACGAATGTAAGGAAAAGCAGACGGCACGACATCTTCTGCGTAGCCTGTCACCGCGCCGACATCCAATCCGGCACCTAAAAACTTTTCACGATTTGTCTCTGCGCCCGCGCCCAGATAGACAGAAATACCGTGGATGCTATTTTTGTAAATCCCTGCTGCCGCATGGAAATTGTTATTCAAACGGTATTCCGCGCCAATACCCGGGTTAAATTCATTATAAGGTTCGTCCGTAACGGTTGGAATTTTCACTTCCAGATCACCCAACTGTGGGAATTGATCGGCCAAATCTCCGAACACATCACCAAAGTCAAAAGTTTCGACACTTTCCACCTGATAGGTGCGCGCACCAATATGCCTTGAACCTGAGGTTAAAACCACGTTCCAACGCTCCCACCCTTCCAATTTATCATCATCTTGATTTTGCGCTTGCGGTTTTACAATATCATCCCATGAAATTGGCGCGGCTTGGGGGTCATCCATCATCGAAGGCTGGCTTAATATCGTTATGGCCTTCGGGTTTTCAGTATCCAACGTATCCTGAGCTTGCGTTTCTGGCACTTCTTGCGCCAATGCGCCAAAGGACATTAAACCGGCGAAGCTGGTCAGTAAAAATTGACGATTCATGTGCGCGCGCGCTGTGCTTAAGGCACTGCCCAACGCGCTACCGCCACTTACGGAAGCATCTATTTCGGATTGTATGTCGTGATCACTACTCATGGTTATGATTATAACTCTTACATATCATGATCTGCAAAATCTTGTTCGGAAACATCAACCGGACGACCATTTTGCGTAACGTGAATTGCAGGAATGCTTTTGATTGTTTCAATGCCTTCATCAACATAATTATCAAGCTGTGCCAATAACCCATCGTAATATCCAGTGGTATTATCAATCACCATCGGAATATTTTTATCCTCTACCAATGCTTGCGACGCCTGTGCCAACGCCACAATACCCGCATCATCTGCGAGTTTATTTTCATGGGCACGCCTTGAAAAACCGGGTGCCTCATCCGTACGATCACGGCGCACAAAGCGATCTTCGGCTTTGTCCTTACTCCATCGTTGGGCATAATCATATTCAGGTGTGCCCATCGCATTATACAAATCAATAATCGGTACAACCTCTTCAACACTGTCAACGACATGGACATGCTCTACACGGTTGCCGGGAAAGTTGTGCATTAACCGACTTTCTTTAAGCGTATCAAGCTGCTCTTTCAGGCCGTTATAAAAACCGGCCTCATTAACGACAATCAACGGCGTGCCACGGCGTGCAAGGTGCATTGCCTGGTCAAGTTCTTCCAAACCGCCTTGCATCAAAACAGCCACGTCCGCACGCGTATCTAAAGATTTCTTAACGCCCTTGCGTCCTTCGACAATGACACGTTCAATCAAATCATCATTCGTATTCGGAGGATGCGGGACAAACGGCGATGCCCCGGGGTCAGAATAAACATTCACAACGTTGCCTTCATTATGCAACGCGCCGATCATAACGTCCCCTTTGATACTATCCAGATCACCGGGCAAGATCACAGTCATGCCCTGCCCTGCAAGAATACCACCCAAAGCGCGACCATCATCACAAAATGAGTCACTCTTTGACGTCGAGCTCGCCATCACAGCTATTTTTTGAACATTACCACTCACAACAATCCCCTTAATAATATTTTTTATTCTTATACATAAGTCATAGCGCGTTTTGACGGAATGTTCAAATTTTTGTTAGTTTCGATAATAATATTATCGACGGGAACACCAAAATTGATACATCCCCTTGAACGCATTGGGATTTTCCTGCTCATAACCATGCCATTCATCAAGCGTATCAAAGCGTTTTGGATGATGGTCAAATGCTTCGAATTTTAGCCCTAATTCATTCAGCGCGCTCTGAATTTTCGGAATGGTAAAACGGTGCTCCTGCGCATGAAAAATAAGATCACGGCAATCGGACAGGCTGTAAAAATCACGGCGCGTTGTGACGGCCTTGGCCGCATGATCATCAGGCAGAGCGTTGATATATTCCCGCGCCGCTTTGATACCCGCATGATCGGGTTTGAATCCCTGTTCCTTTACGATTTCGCGCGCGGCGACAACATCACGGCGGCCAATTTCACTATACAGGCCGATATGCATCCGCCCATCGGGCTGTAATTTTTGCAACAAGCACCGCCACCCTGCGACAGGGTCATCCATGTGATGCAACACGCCAGAGCATTCAACAACATCAAACATTCCGTCTAATGCATCAAGGTTAAGGATATCCGCCTGATAGAAGGAAATATTCTTCAGCCCCAACACCCACGCCTTGTTCTTGGCATAGCTCAAACTCGCGCGGCTCAGATCAATGGCGGTTATCTTGGCATTCGGATAAAGCATCGCCGTACCACACAGGCCAAACCCCGTACCACACCCCGCAATCAAATGATTATGCGTTTTGCCGAGATTAGGCTTTGGCGCGGCTTGCACGTGAATGCTGCTCCAACGCGGATATGGATTTTCCTCGTAATGGCTACGCACTTTTTGGGAAACATCATCATCCGTGCTCCCAAGCGAGACGATGCTCTCATCAATCTCAGGGGCGGGGATATCCTTCGGGGTATCACTGAACACATGCTCTACCCGCGCGCAATACGTATCAAAGGCGGCGTTGAATGCCGCGTTGCTGCTCTCCTCTCGAAGGCGCAGAAGAAGGTTTTCAAAACCCGTATCATAAACGGTTATTTTCTTAAGCCCTTCCAACAAAAACGGATCATTCAGACTTTCCCGAAGCCACCCTTGAAATGCCGGATCACATTGAATAAGGGAATGCCATGCCTGCGATAAATCTTGATAATCCAAGCCCTCTTCATTCAGGCAGATCATGACAAGTTCTTTAAGCTTGGGATTGAAGCTCTCAAATCTTATGTTTTTCAAAACATGCGCCAAACGGACTTTATAATCGTGATTTTTGGGGTCTGCGGTGACGGCCTTCGCAAAAAATTCCAACGCGCGCTGTATGTCGCCTTGTTTATACGCCATCGCCCCGAGCGCAGCATAATCATTGTTGGAAAGCTTACCCGTGACGGTTTTTTTGTTTTTTTCGCGCGCGCGTCTTTGCTTGCGGTTCATGTGTTTTCTTTCATTTAACAACTAACCGCACAGTAAGGGGTGATCCATGGTGATGCGGGTTTTGTCATTGCTTTTTTCCCTCTTGTTTTCTACGTGCTACTGCTCCAAAAAAATCAAAACTGACGCGAAGAAAACCGTAATAAACAACCAGTGTCATACTTCCTAAAAGTAAAATTACCAATATTCCGTATATCCCACTGAAAATTAAATCCATTTGTTCAGGGTTATACAAAAATAATGGAATTTGGAGTAACACAATAGAAAATATGCATAGCCTTGAAAGCGTTAACTGATCTTTTTTCGTGGGAACTTTCCCCAATGCCCATACAAAAACCCCCATCGCAACAGAAGCGCCTATAAGACTTGATATAAACACAAGCAACAGCATGTATCCGATAAAGTAACTACACACTAACGCCGATAGAAAAAAGGCAGCCCAAAAAACTAAACAGATTAGTGCAAGACTTTTTATATCTGTTTTTTGTTCTTCCATTCTTTCAAGTTACCCCATCGCTTTATCAAGATTCTCGCGAAGTTTATCGAGGAATTCTTGGGTGGTCAGGAATTTCTGATCTGCGCCGACGAGGAGCGCCAAGTCCTTCGTCATAGAGCCTTGCTCCACGGTTTCCACGCACACGCGCTCCAACGTTTCACAGAAGCCCACGAGCGCATCATTATTATCAAACTTGCCGCGATATTTCAGGCCGCTCGTCCATGCAAAGATGGAGGCAATCGGGTTGGTGGAGGTTGGCTTGCCTTCCTGATGCAAACGATAGTGACGCGTGACTGTGCCGTGCGCAGCCTCGGCTTCAACCGTTTTACCATCGGGTGTCAACAAAACTGAGGTCATCAGGCCGAGCGATCCAAAGCCCTGCGCCACGATATCCGATTGCACATCACCGTCATAATTCTTACACGCCCAGACAAACCCGCCCTTAGACTTGATCGCCTGCGCCACCATGTCATCAATCAAGCGGTGCTCATACCACAACTCGCGCTTATCGAATTCGGCCTTAAACTCCTCATCAAAGACGCGCTGGAAAATCTCGATAAACCGTCCGTCATATTGTTTCAGGATGGTGTTTTTGGTCGACATATAAACGGGGTAATTCTGCAGCAAGCCATAATTAAAACTGGAACGGGCGAAGCCCTCAATGCTCTCATCCAGATTATACATGCCCATCGCCACACCGGATGATGGGAAATCGAAAATCTCCCATTCCTCAGGGTCGCCGCCATCTTTGGGGGTGAACACCATTTTCAGGGTGCCTTGCTCCTTGATCTTCATATCCGTGGCTTTGTACTGATCACCAAAGGCATGACGGCCAACAATGATGGGGTTTTCCCAGCCCGGCACGTAGCGCGGGACATTCCCGCAGATAATCGGCGCGCGGAAGATCGTTCCACCAAGGATATTACGGATCGTCCCGTTGGGGGATCGCCACATTTTCTTCAGGCCAAATTCTTCCACCCGTGCCTCGTCAGGCGTGATGGTCGCGCACTTAATCCCAACGCCATGTTTTTGAATGGCATGGGCGGCGTCAATCGTCACCTGATCATCCGTCGCATCGCGGTTCTGGATGGAGAGATCATAATATTCCAGATCAACATCCAGATACGGTAAAATCAGGCTCTCCTTGATGAATGCCCAGATGATGCGGGTCATTTCATCCCCGTCAATTTCAACGACTGGTGTATCGACTTTGATTTTGGCCATGATATGCGAATCCTCTTTGATGTGATTGGTGTAAGCAATCTAGCATAAGGGAATTGCAGGAAAAATAGGTTTATTCATATCTTAGAACTTCAATTACTTTGGCTTTAGCCACCAATCTAGGTCCCTCATATATATCCCATTCAAAACCTTTTTTGATATGATCCACTAATGCAGCAAAATTCATAAACTGAATTTCCGCCTCAACTTCTTCACCAGGATTAACCCACTGATCTCCTTCAAACATTATTTGACCAATACTAGTGCCAATTTTAGAAGGTAAAATAACATGATTGGGTCGGTATCTAGAAGTAACTGGAGTTTTACGCCCCCCCTCTTCCGAACTTAAAAACTTAATTTCGGCTCTTACAAAAACACCCGATATTTCCTCTGATTTTCGCTTCGTATCTTCCGCAGTTTCTCCAAGATCATTCATAATACTTACACCCGCCCCCTTGCTTATCAGCTCTTGATATATGGGCTCATAATATGTAGCAGCGTAGTGTAGGGCTGTGTTGCCCATGTATCCCTTTGAGTTAATATCCATTCCTAAGTTTAATAGTATTTCAATAGCACGTTGTTTATTCATCATCGTTGCTATATGCAAAGAATTATCACCACAATGATTTTTATAGGTAAGAAAGTCATCGGGAAATGGTGTTTGGGATATAGGAAAATAACTCCAAATATTTTCAAAGATCAGCTTCAGCTCTTTTAATTCTTCTGACATCTCACTACCGCAGCACGCGCTCATAGAGTTCCATCACGTTTTTCTTGAACACCTCGCGGGTGAAGCCCTCTTGATATGCTTTCATGCCGTTTTCGATGACGTGTTTTTGTAGATCATCCTCTTTAATCATACGGTTGAGTGCCTCAGTGAGCGCTTTCACATCATCAATCTCTACGATCAGGCCGTTTTCCTCGTTCTTCACATATGCTTTTGGCCCTGCGGCCTTGGCGGTGACGAGCGGTTTACCCGTGCCCCATGCCTCTATCACTACCGCGCCGAACGGCTCATAACGGGATGGAAAGGCTACGATATCACACGTCGCTAGAAGGTTTTCGCGATCATTACGCCAACCGAGGAAACGCACGCGATCCTCTAATTTTAAATCTTTCATTTGTTGTTTAAGCTGCTGCTCTATCGGCCCTGCGCCCGCTATCCACAAATACGCATCCGGCACGTTTACGAGGGATTCCAGCAAAACATCCAGCCCCTTTTTCTCATGCAGCCGTGCGAGCGCGAGCAGTAATGGCGCATCATCGGGCGTATCAAACTCGGCGCGGTCAATCGGCGTACCTTCATCAAACTCCGCATAGATATGGAGCAAGAACGCCTTATCCGCAGGCACACCGTTTGCGACGATATGATCGACAATGTCCTGCGTCACCGCGGCGTGATATTCGCAATGCACAAAGCGTGAGGGTTTGTAATACCCGCCATACCAGCCGATATTCACATGGTCGCCCGCCTGCGAGAACATGCCCGCACGCCCCATCCAATGATGGACGATGTCGGGTTGAAATTCTTTGATTTGTTTTTTGATTTTTGCGGCGGTCGGAAATTTGAACGTCTTATTAAACGATGCGGTTTCGAGAGGGATGTTACGCCCCTTAATCACACCAAGCTTATGATCGTTATTCGCGCGCGTGATGACGCGTTGTTGCACATCTGTTTCATCCAAGGCCTCTACCGCGTCAACAAAAAATGTCTCTGCTCCCCCTACGGAATCCCCTGCCATCGCGTGTAATATTTTCATCTCTGCCCCTCAATTTTAAGACAGCATATCTGTAGCATAAAAAGCGCAGATGTAAAAAGGAAGGCAGTATTTATCAACAAAACCTTTTAAAATGATATTATATGTTACGGAAAATAATAGATTATTTATAAAACTCTACAAAAAAAGATACCACCCCTAAAGGCCGAATGTGATGCAATATTTCAGGTTCAACAATGCCTTGTTTTTCAGACGTAAGAATATACGCTTCTGAATTCTTAATTGTGTATTCAAGCTTGCCCTTAGTTACATGTATTACTCCCCAAACACCGTTTTTGGTGTTGTGGTCTTTTAATAAGCCCTTTGGAATTGTTTCATTTGTAAATATTGACGTAGATTTATACGGTTTAACATGAGAAGGCAGTGATTTCATTACGTTGCTCCTTCTGGTTTATAATACAAGGCCAGCTTTAAGCTTAAAATGATGAATTTCGGATAATGACGGCCTGAGAATGAAGTTGAGATTAGAATCTTCTTTAACATTGGTATAATTTGGTTATTTCCCATACTTTGCCTTATCACTCATTCAATTAGCATTTTAAGCCTAAGCAATAACGCAGGGTAAGCCAAGCAATTTGGCATGCGCAGCGGGACGTATCACAAAAACTTGTTTTTACCCCAGAAAATCCGTATATTCCGCCGCACGAAGCAATGCAAACGCATTGTTCGTAAAACAAGAGAAAAGAAGATGAGCGAAAAACTTAACAGTATGGGCATTGCAAAGCCCCCTTCCGAAACCCGCGTGGTGGTTGCCATGTCGGGCGGGGTCGACTCATCCGTATGCGCAGCGCTCCTCCATGAAGAAGGCTATGACGTGGTTGGGGTAACGCTACAGCTCTATGATTATGGCGATTCAAGCGGCGAACAAGTCAAAAGCAAGACATGCTGCGCGGGGCAAGATATTTACGATGCGCGCCGCGTCGCGGAGGGGTTAGGCTTCCCCCATTATGTTTTGAATTACGAAAGCAATTTCCGCGAGAGCGTGATTGAAGATTTCGCCGATAGTTATCTGAAAGGCGAAACCCCCATTCCGTGTGTGCGCTGTAACCAGACCGTGAAATTTCGTGATCTGTTAGAGGTCGCGCATGATCTTGGCGCGGATTGCATGGCGACAGGCCATTATATTCAGCGTATCGTCGATGAGAACGGCCACGCACATTTGAAACGCGCCCATGATGACGGGAAGGATCAAAGCTATTTCCTATTCGCAACCACGCAAGAACAACTGGACTTCCTGCGCTTTCCGCTTGGCGGGTGGAGCAAAGACGTCACCCGCGAGCATGCAGAGCGTTTAGGCCTGATGAATGCGGATAAGCCGGATTCACAGGATATCTGTTTCGTGCCACATGGCGATTACGCGAAGGTCGTGAAGAAAATCAGACCCGAAGGCGCAAAGCCCGGTAAGATCGTCCATATTGACGGGCGCGAGATTGGCGAGCATGAGGGCATTATTCACTACACAATCGGCCAGCGCAGAGGGCTTGGCATTGGCGGCGGGGTGAGTGGTAATAACGACCCGCATTATGTGATTGAATTGCGCCCTGATGCCAACGAAGTCATTGTCGGCCCGAAGGAAGCTTTGGCACGCAATGTTCTACACGTGCAGGATTGTAATTGGCTGCTGGATGAGAAGGCCGTTGAGCCGATTAAGATCGACCTTAAATTCCGTTCTGTCATGAAGCCAACCTCTGCGGTTTTACATTTAAATGACAAGGGCGCGGAAATTCATCTGGATACCCCCCATTACGGTATTGCCTCAGGGCAAGCCGCCGTATGTTATGTGAATGATCGCGTGATCGGTGGTGGCTGGATTACAGGCACAAGTAACGCCTAGGCTATGCTCTATAGGCTGCGACCAACGCCTCTAATGTCTCCAGATTTTCTTTTTTGATCGGTTTAAGCATGTAATCTTTCACGCATTTATATGCCAAAGCCTGCTCTTTATCCTTAGGCAAATCAGAAGATGTCAGCATAACCACTATAGGCAATTCTTTTGTATTGTTATCCGAGAATATCTTGAGGAACTGATGGCCACTCATCTTAGGCATATTGATATCTAACAAGATAAGATCAGGAGGCGTCTCAGCTTCTTTCAAAACTTGAAGCCCCTCTTCACCATCGAACGCTGTTAAAATTTTTATATCCGGAAAAGTTTTTAGAAGAAGCAATGTCCATAAACATTGATCTGCTTCGTTATCTTCAATAATCAATATCGTTTTCATCACCTACTCCTGTAATTTAATGACAACGACAATGAATTAAAGGTACTTTCTACCAGTTTCTGAAGATTTGAAAGCATTAGAAACAAAGACGTATGATGTTTAACCACCGACACACACACTCCAAATACACCATCTAGCAATAAATATCTTAAGGAAATTATACACTAAAAAGAGAATAACACAACTTTGTGTTGCGTTATTTGTAACAAAAAAGGGAAGCTGTAAGCTTCCCCCGGAATTATTATTTAGATAACATGAGATTTACATCTTCATGCCACCGCCATTTACCGCACCGTCAACAGCATCGTTAATTTGCTGTTCACGACCGCTTAGCGCTTCTGCTGCTTGTCCTGCCATACCATCATTCTGCGTAACGCCATCCACAACAGCCTCCGCACCGGTTTTCACGCCATCCTTGACGGCTTCGTCAGCATCAGAGAACAGACCGACTAACGCTCCGCCCAGCTCCTCATACCAAGCTGGCCCATGGTCATCCAACATTTGTTGATTTGTAACATCAGGGTCACGTCCATATTCCTGCGCCGCTTGCTCACTGAACAATGTACGGCGAATGGCTTTCTCAGAAGGCTCATAGTCAGATACGCCCTGCGCTTCCATTTGCGCGGTCATTTCTTCAATCAAGCTTTCACGCTGCGCTTCGCCAACGGGGCTCGCTAAAAATTTATCAAGATTTTCCGGCTGAACGAACGTTCCCCATTTATCTTCACCAACATCAACGAATGTCAGCATTCCTGTATCTATACTTGCCATGATCAGCACCCTTTTATATTTTTTTTAATTAACACCCCATATTACGCCAGTTTTGGGACACAAGGCAACTTTTGTTTTATTAATGAATGTGGGTTTTGGAAATTGTTGCGTCATACACTTGACAAAAAACAGAAAAATTGGCCATATACGCCATCGATTATTATCGACCCTGAATTCTTTATCGTGGCGGTGTAGCTCAGGGGTTAGAGCAGTGGAATCATAATCCATGTGTCGGGTGTTCAAATCACCCCACCGCTACCAATTTTTCCATTTTAAAATCATGTCGTTACAGAGGTTTTTCTCTTAGAGACAAATCGCAAGAATACTCTGGAGTATCACCGGGATAGCAAAACGATAACAAATGCAAACCGTGAAACATTGAGCCTCCCCTCTATTCGAACCTAATCCCCATCCCAAAGATAAGGAACACAGAAGAGATGATGGGAGAGCGTGGGTTGGTTCGAAATCGATCATGCAACACGAAACCGTTGCGTTTTGCATTATGCGTCTTTGCTCGCATTATAGCCTACAGCTGCGACAATAATACTTTTCAGAAAACTTAAGCTCTCTTCAAACTGGATAGTAAGCTTTCTTTAGAAAAAGGTTTATGCAAAATTTCATCTACATAGTCGTTTATTAAATTTTGCTTTTCTTCTATATCATTCAAAGCTGAAGCAGTGACCATGACGACAGTCATATCAGGCGCATGTTCTTTTATTTTTTTTGCAAAAGACAGTCCGTTTTCATGCGGCATATTAAGATCTGTGATAACAGCACTATAACAACTTTTCTTCAGCCTATACATGGCCTCAACAGCGTCTTGGCACACTGTTACGTCATATTCTGTCGATCCGAGTACCTCCGCTATAATTTTAAGAGATAAAGCATCATCATCTACAACTAATATTTTCTTATTATCCATCATCTGTTTTTTCACTTTAATTCTTTAAGATAGTTAGACACATTGTCGTATTCTTGTTTAATCTGCGTATACAATATTTTCTTTTCGCTCACAGCTTTGCTCTGCTCAAAGTTTTGCGCCTCTTCACAGAGTTTCTGCAACATCAACGCGCCTACATAACCGGCACTGCCCTTAAGCGCGTGCGCCGCTTCCGTCCAAGCTTTATGCTTTGCCGGCGTTTGATTTTCAGCCAAACGTTCGAGATCGGCCTTAGATTCTTTATAAAAGGTTTGTATAATCTCTTCTTCTACCTCGGGGTCATTATCAGCATATTCCTTCAAAAGAGCTAAATTGGCAGGCTTTTCTTCTTGAGCATGCTCCTGCTTTTTTGGCTGATTGCTTTTTGTATCGTCCAGAATAAACCAATACCCCATAACGCGCCTGAATTCATCCTCATCAATTGGCTTACTGATATATTCATTCATTCCCACAGCCAGACACTCCTCACGCGTGCCTTGCATCGCATCTGCCGTCATAGCGATAATAGGGACAGGTTGCGCTATACCCTTGTCTTTTTCCTTTTCACGAATGGCTCTGGTAGCTTCATAACCATTCATTTTCGGCATATGATAATCCATCAAAATCATGTCAAAATTTTTGTCCTCAAAAGCGTCCAAAGCGTCCTGACCGTTTGTGACAAGTTGACATTGCGTACCTCCCAGTCTTTTTAATAACTTCAGAATAAATATCTGATTAAATTGATGATCTTCTGCAACTAAAAACACAGCGTCTTTTATAGGTTTCTTATCTATATTCTGAAAATTAGGGTTAGAATGACTGATGATAGCAGTATCGCGTGTACTGATATTTGTCGTTTTTTCGAAAGGTAGCGACACCGTAAAGGTTGACCCTACACCTAACTCACTTTCGACATTAATCTTGCCTCCCATCATTTCTGTGAGGCGTTTTGTGATATGAAGACCAAGCCCTGTTCCACCAAAGCGTCTTTCTATCGTATCTTCGGCTTGAGTAAATTTATCAAATACTCGCTCCGTATTCTCAGATGAAATACCAATTCCGGTATCCCTTATCACACAAACCAACCTGACATTATCTTGGCCAAATTCTTCAGCGTGCAAAAGAACAGAGACACTCCCTTCTTCAGTATATTTGATCGCGTTACTGACCAAATTTATAATTACCCTTGAAAAACGGAACTCATCACCAATCACATTTAAAGCATGCATATCCGCGACATTATCTTCTAAATTCAGGCCTTTTTCGCTTGCAAGTGGCATCATCTGGTAAATGACAGAAGACATGGTACTGGCCACATTAAACGCATTTTTTTCCAGAATAATTGCATTGGCCTCTATTTTTGAAATATCCAGAATGTCATTTACGGTTTGCAACAAATGTGACGAAGACTTATCAATAACTTCCAAACTTTCCATCGCATCCGCACTCAGATTTTTTTCATACAACAATAATTTGGTCAAACCCAAAATACTGTTTAGAGGGGTTCTTAGTTCGTGGCTCATATTCGCGAGAAAATCATCCTTGGCATGGTTAGCAGTTTCAGCCTCCTGCCGTGCATACACCCCTGACCATAATAAAATAAAAATAACCACAGATACAAAAACTCCTGCAATAAAAATAGCGATGGGCCAACTTCTGTTGACATAGTCACCGCCATATTCCGGCAATGTCGTGTATTGCAATGTCCATACATGATTTTTTAATTGTAAGGATTTCGTTTTTTTCAAATTTGCTAGAAAATGGATGTTTTCAGCAGCATTTATATGTGACGGCTCGCTGTCATATATCAACTGTTCCGCATCTGTTGTTTCACCATCAAAAATTTTTATTCTGATATTAAAAATTTCTAAAAGATTGCTCACCCTTTGCTTAACAACGTCAGAGATAAAAAACGTCGCATACAAGTAACCTTCAATATTCTGCCTGCGCTCCTCCAAAGTTTTGGGCGCTGTATCTCCGCGATAATAAGGACGAAATATAAAAAATTCCAAAGATTCATCTTTTTGTAGCTTCTCGTTCATACGATAAGACACAGCTTGCGAAATACTCAACTCCCCCGTATCCCGCGCTATTTCCATGGCTTCACGACGTTTTGGCTCAGTCCACATATCAAAACCATGGAGAGACTTGCTATCATCGTTATAGGGCTCGAAATAATGGGAAACAACATACTGGTCTCTCTCCCCTTCCGGAAAGATGTCAAAGTCTTCATCGCCCTCAGCACGCGTTCTATCGATAAACTCTTGTTTATCATCGTTATTCAGAACCTTGGCATAGGTAATGGCGCGCGCACTACGATAGTCTTCGTAAAGATTTAATTGCTCAATATAACGGCGATATTCGTCGCGTCTTACATGATCCGAAGCAAGGAACAAGCCGATACCACTTGTCAAAAGTTGTTCATATTGCTCAATCGTAGCGTTCAACTCTTTCGTGGCGTGCTCATACTGAAATTCAAAAAGATTTGCGATATGATTCTTTTGCACGCTGTCGGTGTGCAAGGCAAGACATAGAGTACCGACGATCATACTCACCAGAACGCACCATATCCAGCCGAACTGTATGATTTTCTTATAAAAATCAGAGGATGGAAGCAATGTGATAATAAGGCCAAGACTTAGAATAAAAAAGCTTAAGGCTGTATGGGGAGCCATATCAGATAACCCCCACCATCCGTATGCTTCTTTGATATCAAAAAAATACCCAATCAAAGTCATCGCAGATAATAGCAATGTTACAAAAGCTAGAGCCGCAGTGATAGGTACGCGTCGTCTTAGCTTTTTTAACGTGCCTAAGAATATAAAGGCCAAAGACAAAAACACAAAACAAACAGCTGTATTAGGCGCCATCCGCCCGGGATGCGCCGTTCGTGTTGTAATTTGAGGTTCTATGAAAAGTCTATCCACGCCAAAATCACTGCCAAGGATATATTGGATTCCTGTGACAGAAGCCAATAGAAATGCCGCAACCGCAGCCGTCAATCCAACCCATTTTTGCGGGCTGTTGATGAAGATAAACGCCAATGCGCACAAAAACGCACATAACGCCGTGTTCATTTGCATCGGTGCAAGCGTAGGATAGATCTGTATGAGGGCGGGAATATTCAATATCCACCCCATAATCACCAATATCCCTATAATGGATACAAGTAATCCTGCCCCTGTCGAAATAATGGACACTCTATAAGCATTCATAAACACCACACACACTTTAGCTTTCGTTATTAAGGGCAACTATACTGATTTATGTAGCGCAGGTAAAGATTGCACTCCTATATCAAAAAACTTATCTATAGTTGATTTTGTGTCACAAGAAACGATGCCTTTATAAATAAAATTATATAAACACACCTGCTCCTTGTAATCATACTAACTGTAGGCTTCGCCTATCATGGCATTAAGTGATGCAATTAATTCATTTTTGGTAAAAGGCTTACCCAAAGTATCATCTGCGTAACGACATATGCTGTTTAACTGATTGTAATCACTTAAACTTTCAAAACTTTCGCCACTTATCATTAAAATAGGCATGTGACTATTTACGCCCTTAATTTCTTTCGCAAAATCAAGACCATCTTTATCGGGCATATTTAAATCTGTGATGACGGCTGCGTAAGTATTGTTTTCTATATATTTCAACCCCTCTATAGCATCGTGACATACGGTAAGATCATAAATATCAGACAGAGCTTTTTCTAACATTTTTGTAATAAAAAAATCATCATCGACAATTAGTAATCTCTTGTTTTTCTTCACACTCATCAGAATTTACTCAAGTAATAGTAAGGCATTGTGAAATATATTCCTGAATCTTATTTTTTGATGGAGGTTTGGTCAAAAATCCAATCGCACCGCTTTCTAAAGCAAGAACAATATTGTCTTTTTGACTATCCGCGCTCAACATGACAATGCAAGCGTCCGAATCCACCTCAAGAATTTCCGAGATCAAATCCAAACCTGTTTTATTTGGCATATGAATATCTAAAAAAACCATGTCAGGATTACATTGCAAATACGATTTAATAACGTTTGCGCCATCATCAATTTCGGTAATGTCACCACTTGCAGATAGAAGCATATTCAAGGATTTCCGTATAAAAGAATCATCGTCAGCAATCATAATAATATTGTCTTTTCGAGCCACTCTTTGTTCGTATAGTCCTTCTGCTAATTCCATAGAATTGTTTTTTGCACTTAAATCAATTTGAACTTGCCTTAATCCAATCGCACTCATTTTTCGGAGCAACACACGGCAATTATGATTGGGGATTTTACTTTCAAGCTCGGTTTTCATAGTGGCGTAATTATCTATAAGACCAAGCCTCGCGAGCATAACAATTTTACGTGGAGAAATCGCATAAATCATACCTTCATATTCTCTATATTGAGTTTGTAACTGTTTCATTACAGCTTGAGGCAACATGGCGCTTTTAGGTGAAATATTGATTTTCACAATCTGCCACTCATGCATATTATTTTTAATAGATGGGGCAAGAGCAATCAGTCCTGCTTCATTCTTCTTATCGGCAATAATCATTATCCACGTCCATTTAAAAAATCACACACCGTGTCACAGCTTACCACAACTTTATGATAGAAAGATGAACGCTCTTCCTGAGTAGACGTTGTCATAGCCTGAGCTTCTGCGCAGAGCGTTTTCATTGTGTCGGCACCAACATAGCCGGCAGCTCCTTTTAATTTATGCGCAGCCTGAGTCCAGACTGTGCTGTCCTCCATATCAATCCCACTCTTTAGCTCAACCAGTCCTTCAGATGTCGTCTCTAAAAATGCGGCGATCAACTCATCTATCATTTCTTGATCCCCGTCCGTGTACTCTTCTAAATACGACAAATCCACGACGGAATTCTTGTTATTGTCTAAAGTCATTTTCTCACCCTCATATCATCCCCCATTACCGTTAACCCACTTGTCCAGAGCGACCGCAATGTCCGTTTCTTTAAACGGCTTATTAATGTAATCATTCATGCCAAAGCTAAGACATTTCTCTCTATCTCCAATCATCGCATCCGCGGTCAAGGCCACGATCGGAACATTTTTACGATCCGTTTCTTCTTCAAACTTACGTATCTCTTGTGTTGCTTCAAATCCATCCATCTCGGGCATTTGACAATCCATAAAGATAATATCATATTCATTTTCTTTGAAGCGTTCCAAGGCCTCTAAACCATTGGTCGCGGTATGAATTTGTATCCCGAATTTTTTCAAAACCTTCTTAATAACCAGCATATTAAGTTTTGTATCGTCTACGGCCAAAACAACATTATCAGGATATTGGCGGTATTGCTCACCTTCAGACAGACTGTTAGGTCGAAGAATTTTTGTCATATTATGCGCATTCAAAAGAGGGGCATCCGTAATGCCCTGCCGTCTATTTTTGATGCTGATTTTAAGGGCTTCCGTAATATAATCAGAATAAAATGGCTTATTAAAATACCCGTCTAAGCCCAGTGCCTTTAGATCTTCATATGGCTTTTTATCCATTACTCCGGAAACCATAATCATTGCGATATTATTATATTTTTCTTGTTCACGGATTATTTCAACAAATTTAAGGCCATTCATACCGTTCAGTGAAAAATCAACAACACACCCATCATAAGAAACATCATCACTATCAAGCAATTCAAGCGCAGATTCTGCACTGGAAACAGCATCACATGCAATTTTGCGGCGCTCCAAAGAAGACGCAAACAAATTTCTTGTTAATTCATAATCATCTACAATCAATATGCGCAAATCTGCTATATCTTCAGAAAGAACAACCTTCTCTTTTTTTCCTTTTGTAAGAACAATATTGAATATAAACCGAGCGCCCTTCCCTTCTTCACTTTCAACATGAATGTTCCCCCCCATGATTTCTAACAGTTCGCTGACAATCGTTAGTCCTAAACCGGTTCCACCAAACTTGCGCGTAGTGGATGCCTCAGCTTGCGAAAACTTTTCAAATATCTTCTCTTTTTTATCTTCAGCTATGCCTATACCCGTGTCTTCAACCACGCATAATATATTGACCTCACCGTCCGATGTTTCCTCTTGCTTTAGCTGAACAAAAATATGCCCACCTGATGTGAATTTGAGTGCATTACCAAGCAGATTTGAAAATATTTGTTTAATACGAACCGGGTCTCCCACAAAATTGTGTGGCATATCAGGGGCAAATTCAACGATCATCTCTACGCCCTTTTCTCTAGCCTGATAAGAAAACAACGCCATAACCTCCTGCAAGGCGTCCTGTAAATCAAAGTTAGCGTGTTCTAAAACTAATTTCCCCGCTTCAATTTTAGAAATATCGATAATGTCGTTAATAATACTGAGAAGGGTGTCACCAGACGTTTTGATCGCCTTAACACTTTCTTTTTGCTCCGAGTCTAGCTTGGTATCCATGAGCAGGTTCGATAAACCTAATATGGCATTCATAGGCGTACGGATTTCATGCGACATATTGGCAAGAAAATCACTCTTCGCACGGTTCGCTTCTTCGGCAAAATTTTTCGCCGCCTCAGCATCCTTTATCGCCACTTGTAAATCTGCAGTTTGCTCTTCTATCTTATCTTCAAGATTCTCCTGATAATCGCCCAACTCTATTCTGGATTGCTCAATACGGTTGGCAATAAAGAAACGTGCATAAACCAACGTCAACAGAAACATGACAATTCCAAGACCAACGATAATTTCTTCTTTAAACGTTAGAGAATCATTTTTCTGTTCAAAATAATTTTGTATCGCTTTAACGGCTTCATCCTGTGCGTTTACAGTTTCAACAAGCTGATGGTTCAACTCATCATAACGCGGATTGTTAACGATACTATTGACGTCAGATTGAATAGCAGACGCTGCCAAACGTTTAAGTTTATCCCACTCTGAAGCCGCATTGCGTATATTTAGATTTACTATTTCATCAGGTAGTAATTTAACGCTTCTTCTTCTCGTTCCATCAACACTTATAACAACGTCACCACCGTCAATAAGGCCTCTGTAATTTTCATCAATATAGTTTTCATTGATATGGAGCGCCTTATTGTTTCTTATGACGTCATCCCAATTACGCGTAGAGTTTGCCGCAATAATAACCGATGCATGGCGCGTATAACGCTCTATCAACATGCGCTGGAGGCTCGCCGCATTCAAAAACGCAACATCATCACTCTGGCTTTTTGTTGCGATACTAATAAAAAGATTAGAGCCGACCAAAAGAACAAGAAACACGCTAAGCAAAGCGGCAAGTTGAAGGAAAACCGCATGACCAGAATAAGCCTTCTGCTCTGCAATTCTGCCCTTTAAAACATCTTGCGGGGTAGCATATAAGCTTAAAATAACGGCAACAGCAAAAATAATACTGCTGACCCCGCCCACAAACAAAGCCAACATTGTAAACTGTCTCTTATACACATCTCCGAGCCCACGAGACGTCTGAGTATC
>CAXHFH010000027.1:0-22447 GCA_964015995.1 uncultured Alphaproteobacteria bacterium | reverse complement strand
GAGCCTGCCTGTGATCGCCAGTCTGATTACCGCTTTGCACCTTCTTGGTTTTATTAACCTAGAGAGCGCTGTTACCTCTCTTTACATTGCGGGGGTTTTGTTAATTATCGCCGAGCTTGGCGTTGTATCCTTCGGCTTAATTGCTTTTAACGGCATTATCGCGCTTTACGCCGGTTACGCACTACATAGCGACAATGACCTACTCTTTGGCATCACAATCGGTTGGCCTGTTTTATTCGGCATCGCTTTTGTTGAGCTCTCAATCATCGCCTCTGTCGCGGCTGTGCATATATGGCTTCGTAAGCAAAAAACAACCACAGGGACTGAGGCCATGCTTGGCTCAAAGGCCGTGATCCTTGATTGGGACGGTAAAAAGGGCAATGTGCGTTTCGAAGGTGAAATCTGGAAGGCGAAATCACCGCAAGAGATGGATTTAAACCCCGATGATGAAGTCACCGTTTCTGCCATAAATAAACTTGATTTAACCATTACCGCCTAAAGGCATACTACTTTTCTAAGGAGCATTATTACTATGACATTTTTTGTACCGTTTCTTGTTTTCTTCGTAATCTTATTGCTGTCCTCCGTACGGATCATACAGGAATATGAGCGCGGCGTGATTTATACACTTGGTCGATACACCAGTAACCGCGGCCCGGGCGTACAAATCATTATCCCCGGTATCCAGCGCGTCTTACTGGTTGATATGCGTATCCGCACCGAAGATGTCCCCTCACAAGATGTTATCTCGAAAGACAATATCTCGGTTAAGGTGAATGCGGTTTTATATTACCGTGTCGTTGACCCCGGCAGTGCGGTAAACAAAGTTGAAGATTTCATCATGGCAACCAGCCAACTTGCGCAAACAACCCTGCGTTCAGTTCTGGGTAAACATGAAATGGATGAAATGCTGTCCAAACGTGACCAACTTAATCAAGATGTTCAGGAAATTTTAGACCAACAAACAGAAGGTTGGGGCATTAAAGTCACGAATGTCGAGATTAAAAATGTTGATATTGACCCCACCATGGTGCGTGCCATTGCCAAGCAAGCCGAAGCAGAGCGTGAAAGACGTGCAAAAATCATCAATGCAGAAGGTGAATTACAAGCGGCACAAAAACTTGATGAGGCGGCGACTATTCTCGCAAAACGTCCTGAAACAATGCAGCTTCGTTATTTGGGAACGATGTCTGAATTTAGTAATGCAAAGGGCAACACAATTGTTCTTCCTCTCCCGATGGATTTATT
Organism: uncultured Alphaproteobacteria bacterium; assembly: GCA_964015995.1. GTDB lineage: Bacteria > Pseudomonadota > Alphaproteobacteria > Micavibrionales > Micavibrionaceae > UBA1672. The sequence goes on along the minus strand of CAXHFH010000027.1, from coordinate 21,199 downwards.
GAGCAATCTGAAAAACCTTGCAAAAAAATAAACGATAAACACTTTATCGCACAAAAAAAAGAGCCTGAATTTCAGGCTCTTTTGTAATTTGATTTTGTCTTGTATTAGATCATACGTGCACTTAAAGCACATGCGATTTCATCGCCTGCTTCGTCATACAGCGCAGCTGTACCACATGCAGCACCACCTGATCCAATCACAGAACCTGTACCTGGGATACCATCATCCATCTTACGGTCCATACGTGCCGCTTCTGATGCTGAAAGACCTGGGCTCGCTACTGTTCCTGGGATACCTTGGATCATAAGGTAGTGACCACCACGACCTGTACCCAAACCAGTTGTCAACGTACCATCTGCTGTGTAACCAACAGTTAAACCACCGCCTGCTTTTGAACTTGGTGCCGCGCGGCCCCAAGCAACAGTGTTCGAACCATCAACGCCTGTAACCAAGTCAGCCGCGTTCAGATGTGCCCAAAACTCAAGGTTTTCACCAGCCAATGTTCCAGGAACACCACCAATTTGTGAATTACCGTCACCACCTGTACTACATGGCGCAGCGGTACAATTTACAAGACGATCATCTGGGTTTGTAATATCACCCGGCAATGCGTCAAACATGTCTTGGAATGTGTTTGCAGCCGCGGTCACACCTTTAAGCTGTGCTACTGTTGCAGAAACCTGCGCGTTTGCAATCATTTCCTGACCTTTAAGGATACCACCGATCAATAAACCGATAATAACCATAACAATCGCGAGTTCGACGAGCGTAAAGCCCTTCTCATTCACGGATTCGTGGATGTGTGTTTTCATAGTTTTTCTCCTTACAGAGTGTAAAAGTTGTAGTTAAGTTGAGAGTATTAAAAGAACGTGCTGGACAGCACTTGCGAATCATACACGCCTTTTGAACTCTATAACAGTCCCATATGCTTCCAGAATGTGTGATTTCTTTAAAAAAAGGCTTAAATTAGGGGCTCATTTAATCAAATAAACAAAATGATAAGTTACAAAAACGATTCGTTAACAACTATGCTATTTGTTAAGCTTTATTTAATCATATTCTTACGATAACTGCTCGGACTCTGCCCAACAATGTCTTTAAAAACACGATTAAAGGACGGCAGAGAATTAAAACCGACCTCTTCGGATACTATTTTGATGCTTGCTTCGGTTTCTAAAAGCAATCTTTTTGAATCTTCGACACGATATTCATTCAAAAGCTGCGGAAATGATTTTTTGAAGTGTGTATTTATTACTTTTGAGACGGTTGCCTCAGGCACACTCAGCTCTCTGGCGAGATCCGATCTGGAATATGTTGGCTCATGATAGATTTTTTCTAAGGTTAGGAGCCCCTCAATTTTGCGAGACACCTCTTTTTCCTCTTCAGTAAACTCTGTTTCTGATTTTTTCTGGTACGGTAAAAACAGCGCAACGGGGTATATTCGAAACAAACTTGTCGATACAAGATAAACAAATGACAAACCTAATGTTATACGCAACAGAGATCTATCTATGCCGCCATCATAAACGGACGTATGAAACGCAGATGTCCCCAAAAATGCTATATTAACGATGATAAGAGAGAGAATAAGCCAATAACGTTCCTTCCCTGCTTTTTGCTGTAGGATCTCAGAAAATAGATTTCTGTGGGCCCATATCAAAAGTAGACTTGCCGCGCCTGCAATAACGCCGGTGATATTAAGCCAGCTCATTAAATCAGGACACATAATATTTGCTCGACAATCCGCGTTTAGGTAAACGGATATTAAGCGCGACAAAACATAAGCAGCCGGTACCACAAATAAAATTAGCCAGTTTGCCAAAGAAGGGAGCCTACGAATTTGCGACATTTGTATAATGAGCAGCGCACTAAGCGGTGGCCCTAAAGTCCACATAGTCCAACTCATAACATCATAATATTGTGTAATTTCACCAATATGACGGCGCGCAAGTTCAATAAAGAATGCCGCTCCAAGAGTTGTAAAATACAATAGCGGCAATATTATTCGGACAAATGACCCTGCTCGAAACCCAACATATACCAAGACATATACGCACTGGAACACACCAATAAGTGAAAGGACTTCCGGAAATGTAAAACGAAGCTGGTCCATGGTTATAATTAAATGCAGATTCTTATGCTAACGCAATGAATATTAATGAATACCCTCGCATAAAGGATTAGAAGCCGCCGCCTCCTTTTCAAGAATTTGGGTGCATATATATATTTTCATTGAATTGATTTCATTGGGGTGAAGTTTATCACCACTTGTTTTCAATATCTCAAGCATAAGAGCATACGCCTCTTCCTTATCTCCTTTTTGCGTCATCACAAAAGCCGGCATCTGCTTAGCCCATGCCGGCATATCCGGATGTTTTGAATTAGCCAAAAGGTTTGCAATGACAAGCGCCTCATCCTTATCGTCCATGTTATTTTTTGCTATTTGAATAGCATAAACAAGCCAACGCCATTTTTCACCATAAGGGCGCATACCAACTTCTTTTAGATATTCAAGAGTTGGTCTAAATTTTTCAGGTTCTTGCACTGCCCCAAAATAGAATGTTGCGAGGTAAGGTATATAATTCGAATCCTTGTCGAGCTTGTCCTGCAAAAAAAACCACTGTGTTAGACGATTATAATCATACTCTTTTAACGACGTAGAACGACCGCCAGTGTCCCCCATATTTTGTAACATTATGCCATTCAAGCGATATGATAAATTTGTGTCTCCCAAACCATATATAGATGCAAAATTCTCACTTGGCGCAGGCGGAACATTCGCCCAACGCGCCTCTATGTCACGAACAGAAAACCAAAAAGCGATGTTCAGAGAAAGTACAATCGCTATTCCTATTTGAATATATAAATCGGTCTTTTTTTTATCTGCCATAACGCATACACCGCATTAAAACTGTCGCCGGGTAAAATCAAGAGATGCCGCTAATAAAACTAAAGCAGAAAAAACGCCCCCCTGAATAACAGCTTCTACGATTCCATAAGAACCATCGTATCCATAAATAAGCCATGATGTTTGTCCAAGAAGATCTAACCTTGGCGTAATGAAGGATACTAACTGTAATGCCATGGCGTAAATTCCCTCGCTATCAACAAGACTGGAGTCTGCAATACCAAGTAACTGCCCCATTAGCCGTCCCAATACATAAACAGATAATGTTGCCATGCATCCGGAGGCTGCGCTTGAAATATACATCGCAAAAAATAATGCGACATTAACCATGATGATGGCTTCAATAATAATGCTGACAATCCAAATAATATGACCTTGACCAAAAAGATGTGGTGACAAGGTATATACAACCAGACCAACGCCTAGGCCTATGAACAAAGAAAGGATCGAAAATGCAAAAGCATAAGAATATATAATTTTCAAACGGCCAATCGGACGAGAAAGTAGATATTCAATGTCTTTGCTTTCAAATGATCGCCGTACAAAAAATACAACAAATAGAATAAGTGCAAAGATTGAAACAAAACGTAGACCTGCTCCGGCAAACACTACTGTAAACTGATCTTTTTCAATGATGGCTGAGCTTCCTAAAAACGTTGCTAAACTAGCACCGACAAGAAGGACAATCGCCAATGACAAGATCAACTTATCACGAAGTGCTGCAATCAGCACATATTTCACCAAAGGAAAAGACATATTTGCTTACAGTTTCAGTGGCCTGCGATCTCCGGAAAATGCCTTATAGAGATCTTTATCAGTGTTGTGAATTGTATCACTAGCGGCCTCAATGAGTGTCGCCTTCAAGAAGATCACAAGCTCAGTTTTACTCACAAGATCGCTTCTTGTTTTAAACAAGTTACCAACGACCGGAATTTCACCCATCACAGGAACACCCTGAGTATTGTTAATCACGCGATCCTGTAATAGTCCCCCCATTACAATGGGTTGCCCTGAATTAACCTTAACCACGGTATCAATTTCTTGAATATTAACCTCGGGGATAGCGGATTCAATACCATCACCACCAGCAACAAACTGAACAGAAGGGTCTAACACTGTCCCGACAATCCGAGTGATCGTCGGACGAATAAACATTGATATTGTACGGTTTTCCAGATTAATAGACGGCTGAACATTGATAAGCACACCTTCTGGCACACTTTTAATTTCAGTATCAATTTCAATCGTTACATCACCAGTATCGTCATCTGTCTCACGGTCAACATCGAGTTCAAAAAACACGCGATTAGTCGCAACATTCAAAACAGCAGACTGGTTGTTCAAAACAGTAAGGCGTGGACTTGCAAGGGCACGAACAGTCCCAAAGCCAGATATGGCTTCTATGAAAGCACCGACGTCTCCGCCCAGATAACCAACACCAAAGTTAGAATTAGTAATAACAGTACCATTTGGATCGGTAAGTTCACCAATCAAACCACCTGTAGGATCAAAAAACTCGACAACGCCCTTACTGTTTTCAGTCAAAGCTTGCCACTCAATCCCTGTCTTAAACTCGTCAGCCAGACTAACTTCAAAAACTTTGGCTTCGACCAAAACTTGTGACGTCACAGAACGTCTCAAATCGTTAAGGTATGCGTACACTTCAGCTTGTACCTTTTCAGGCGCAAATATATTGATCAATCCCGCCTGCTTATTGATACTGAAAGTCATGCCGTTTCCGTCTTCTTGACTGCCACCACCAAAGCCCGGAGTCTCTTGCTCTTCATCAATAGGGAGTGATTCCACACGAAGTACCGCCTCTGGTGGCTGCACATTGACACTATCATTACCAGCATCTCCATTAGCTTGAGGAGCAACAGCGGCCACTTCGGGGTTTTGCTCAACTGCAGTAATGCGAGGATCTTTCTTGGTCTTTAAAGCACCCGTAGATGCGCCACCCAAGATTTGAGTAAGGTTAGCTTCTAATTCCCCCCAGAAATCTGAAGTACTATCCGATGTCGCAGAATAGCTTGATCCAGAGTCAGCACCTTCACCGGATACAACAGAAACACTGTTACTGACAGTTCCCTGATTTGTTCTGATAAAGCTGAGGTAATCAATTTTGTATGTTTTAACGTACGGCGTATCCAGCTCAACGCGTAAGAAGCCATCTTCAAATTTATACCGTAAGCCAGCCAAAGCCGAGATACGCTTGATTACAAGATCAAGAGGCTTATTACGTGCCGTAAAGATAATAGAGCCACGAATATTAGGGTCTAATTCAAGGTCATAATCGGCCTGCTCTGCTAATTCATATAATATATCGCGCAATGGCACCGATTGGTTCACAGAAACCGATACAAGTGGCATTGATTTCATGCTGGACGGTGTCATCGAGACATAAGGCTGTAATGCAGGGATAGAGCCTTTGCCACCCGCTGTTTTTTCTTCTTCATCAACTTCCGGCAAACGCTCAGCCAAACCATCTCTGAAATCCTGAAATTCCTTGTTTGCCGCTCGGTCTGTTTTCGTATAATTCGCTGCCAGGTCACAGCCCGACAAAGAAAGACCAGCTATGGTAAAAACAGAAATAAAGAAAATGCCGCGATTGAAACGCGCAGATATACCCTTAAAAGAAAACATGGTTCAGATTACTCCAAAAATTGCATAAGCATTAGTGATGAAAGAATCGGCAAGGACATGCCGAAGATGATTCTACTCAACTATTATAAGAGCATAAATGTTTGAAAACCAAGATGTCTTTTGTGTTTTTTTGCAATAAGTTCTGTGTATAACCACAACTTAGCGAGTTTTTATGGAATACAGACTATTCACTGAATGAAATGCGCGATGTATCGACAACATCAAGGACATTCCCCTTACCCTGTGATTCCTGAAGCATTTTGGTTTGTTGAACTTTAATCTTCATATCAGAAGGCTTATCAGAGTTCGTGATCGCGGTATCTTCAGTAATCAATTCATCCATATATAGACGCATAAGTGACTGATCAAATGTTGACATACCAATGGAGTTATTTTGTTCCATCACGTCATGAATTTTGCCGATTTCACCTTTCAGAATTAATTCCCGCACTAATCCCTGATTAAGCATAACCTCAATCGCAGGCGCCATACCGCCACCAACACTTGGCAATAATCTTTGAGAGATAATTCCCTTAAGGTTCATTGATAAATTCAAACGAATTTGGGCATGATAATCTTCAGGAAAAAGGTTCACAATACGTTCAATCGCTTGATATGAGTTATTCGTGTGAATCGTGGCAAGACATAAGTGACCTGTTTCTGCGATGGATAATGCTTGTTCCATCACTTCACGGTCTCTTACCTCACCAACCAAAATAACATCCGGCCTTTGACGGAGCGAGTTTTTCATCGCCATCGCAAAGCTTTCGGTATCAACGCCAACTTCGCGCTGTGTCACCACACAACCTTTATGCTCATGGAAGAATTCAATCGGATCTTCAATCGTAATGATGTGCCCTTGACTGTTCACATTACGTTGATCAATCATTGAAGCGAGGGTCGTTGATTTACCAGACCCGGTCATACCAGTAACAAGAATAAGTCCGCGCTTTTCCATCGCAAGATCACCAAGGATTTGTGGCAATCGTAATTCTTCAAAACTAGGGATTTCTGAAACAATACGCCTGATGACAAGCGCAGGAAACTGTCTTTGACGCATAACATTAACACGAAAACGACCATGCTCTCCCATATCGAGTGCGGTATTCAGCTCATTTTGTGCATCAAAATCACGACGCTGGCGTGCTGTAAGCATCGAATTTAGAATTTCTTCTACACTTTCAGGGGTCAAAACGTCTTCTGATAATTTAATCAGATCTTTGTCGCCACGAAGCATTGCCGGCAAACCAACCGTCAGATACATATCTGCAGCGTCATGATCGCCCATTGCGCTCAGATATTGGAAAATTAGTGGTGCACTCAAAATGAATATCCCCCGTCACTTTTCTTTGGCATGACAACATCATCGCTGCCACTATTTGCATTCATATCATATTCGTCATCACCTGACATTTTACCCCCACCAAGCGCTGTACTTGCGTATTCTTCATCACGTTCTTCTTCTTGGCCTTCATCAGACACACGCATGAGGGCATTACGCGCTTCATCCTTATCGATAATACCAGCCTCAAGAAGATCTGTGACAGCGTCTTCCATTGTTATCATTCCGTAACGAGAACCGGTTTGCATCATAGAGTACATTTGCGGAATTTGGTTTTCACGGATTAGGTTTCGAACCGCGTTCGTGCCAACTAAAATCTCAAATGCACCCACACGACCACCTTCGGCCTTACGTAAAAGGGTTTGTGCAATCACGCCCTGAATCGAACTTGATAACATGGCACGCACCATTTCTTTATCCCCACTTGGGAATACGTCAATAATACGGTCAATCGTTTTAGAGGCCGAGTTCGCGTGCAGCGTACCAAACACAAGGTGTCCGGTTTCCGCCGCGGTCAGAGCCAATGAAATTGTTTCATGGTCACGCATCTCACCAACCAGAATAACGTCAGGGTCTTCACGCAACGCACTTTTTAGAGCGCGTGAAAATGTTCGTGTATCTTGTCCAACCTCACGGTGGTTTACCAAAGACTTCTTTGATGTGTGAAAGAATTCGACAGGATCTTCAACAGTAAGAATGTGCTTTGCATGATGCAGGTTGATGTGATTGACCATCGAAGATAGCGTTGTCGACTTACCGGAACCGGTTGGACCAGTCACAAGGATGATACCCTTTTCCAATTCTGCGAAACGCTTCATCACAGGCGGCAAGCCTAACTGATCCATCGTTGGAATTTCGGTTGGAATGGTACGAAACACAGCCGCCGCACCCAATCTCGTTGTAAATGCGTTCACACGAAATCTGGCTTTTTCACCGAGCGCGATCGCAAAATCGAGTTCCATATTCTTTTCATATTCAGCGCGCTGTTCTTCAGCCATCACAGAATAAAGCATTGTTCTGATATCATCACTTCCTAAAGAATCGCCTTTAACACGCTTCATCTGACCGCTCACACGAATGATCGGCGGATTGCCTGAACTTAAGTGTAAGTCAGATGCGTCATTTTGCATTGTAAACGCTAGAAGTTGTGTAAGATCCACAATTGTGCTCCTCTTGAAAGATATGCCCCGTAAACAGTATTACCTGAAGAAAGTGAAAAGAAAGTAAACATTTCCTTGATTAATAGTACTCATTTTTACACCAAAAAAGAACCTTGAAATAATAGAAGAACGAAAAAAGAAAAAATAAGGGACGGACCGAACGGAAAAACGTCTTTTTTAAGAAGGTGACGCCATAACAATGCAAAGAAAACTGCAAGCCCGCCGGACATAATTAAAAAGTACGGCAAATAATTTATACCAAGCCAAATACCTGTAACAAAAAAGAACTTCACATCACCAAAGCCAAGCGCATCCCTCTTCAAAACTTTGGTCAGGATAATACCTGTAAGCCAAGGAATGAGTGCATACAACAAAGAACCATAAAAGTACGGAATGAGCACATCGGAAACTTGTGTAAACACATCAGAAATTGAAAAATAAAAAAGACGTAAAATACCAATAACGAACAGGATAAACACCAACTGATTGGGGAGTATCATGTGCTTCAGGTCAATGACAAACAATGCGATCAGGAATGGTATCGCCGCAAAAACATAAAGAGATTCGTAAGAAAAACCCAAAACGCTATAGGCCGTAAGGCACAACACGACAGCCGATAATTCTGTTAAAGGATAAGTGACCGAGATTTTCGATTGGCAATATCGGCATTTCCCCTTGGTCGAAAGCCATGAGAAAAGCGGAACAAGGTCAATCGTGCGAAGGTTTGTGTCACAGCTTGTGCAGGAAGAACGATCTATCGTCCATGAGAGTTTTCTGGGAACTCTATATATCAATGCCGTTGAAAAACTGCCTAAGATTAAGCCAATAAAAAAAACCGTGAAAATTTCAAGAAACAAGAGCATTTCTTATAAGGCCCAAACGTGCAGACTACCTGATTTGCGCCAATCGTTCATAGACAGTTTCACGTGGGATAGAGCGCCCTGCCCCATAGATTGTATCAATCTCAAGAGCTTTTTCGTAGTACGATACAGCCGACTTTTCGTCACCAGCTCTGTCGGCGACAACCGCCATGTTAAATAAATGATTAGCATTTTCAGGCTCCATGCTTGCAGCAACACCTAAATACTTGATGGCAGATTCCATATCGCCAACATTGGCGTATGATATAGCGATCTGTGCTGTTAAGCCGATATGGCTCTTATGCTTTTGATGCAAATCAATAAGGCGTCTCAAAGCCACAGATGGATAGCGCGTGGACAAAAGCCCAAGCATATTCACTTTAACCTCAATATTATTTGGCTCAACAACGGATAACTTTTCATACATACCCATCGCTTCATCAAAACGACCTAAATTCTGAAGAACAACGGCACGCCCCATTAATACGCGTGAGTCTTTACGATTGCTCTCATATAAATTATCGAACAATGCTAAGGCAGAATCATATCGCCCCAACTTCATGGCACGTTCCGCAGACACTAACTGTGCTGTCTTGGAATCAGCCTTGTGGTTTTTCTTTACAATAATAAGCTTTGATGCAGGTTGAACGCTTGGGTTGACTTTAACAGGACCAGCGCGCGCCATTTCACCTTGCGGAACAAGATCATTTGCATCAAAAAACTCGTCCTCAGCCACTGGCTGAGAAGCGGAAGGTGCCGATATAGAGTTTGTTGAAGCTGATCCCTTTGTTAGATCACCATCAATCGCATTTAATTCCCCTGCGTCAGGTGCGGAAGCATCCTCACCATAAACAATTTCGGGATTACCGCTCCCTTGAGCGGCAGCAAGCGAAGGCATCGCTACGATTAAAGAGAAACAAGCAAAAGCATAAAAAACGCGAAACACAGTCATTTTAAAGTATCTTTCAGAAATGAAAAAATGTGAGAACTCACATAGGGATGGAAGAAAAACGAATCAATTCGTCTTTAACTAGTTGGATAATATCATACTTATGCAGCATCCTCAATAAATTCAAGATATGCTTGCTCAAGATTATCCGCGCCGGTTTTTTCCTTAAGCTCTGATGGATGGCCGACAAAGCGTATTTTACTGTTATGCAGAACGGCCACACGATCACAAATTTCATCCATATCCGCGAGAATATGCGAACTTAAGAATATTGTTCTGTCTTCATTGGCAATATCATTAATCATCTTCTTTACCAGCGCCCGCGCTCTGGGGTCTAGGCCACTCATCGGCTCATCAAGAATAAATAAAGAGCACCCGGTTAATAATGTTCCCATCAAACCTAACTTTTGACGCATCCCTTTGGAATACGTGTTCATACGACGACTGAGCGCATCCGTATCCAAGGCCAAGCTCTTCGCGGCCTCGATAATTTCTTCTTTGTTAAAGGGACGCTTATAGAGCTGGAAAGAAAACTTCATAAACTCCATCCCGGTCAGGAACCATGGCGGCTCAAACTTTTCCGGTAAATAAGCTAACTTTTCTTTACTGGTATGATCTGATTTATCTTTACCATAGATCAGAATATCCCCTTCATTCTGATCCCTTAAGCCTAAAACAGACTTAATCATCGTTGTTTTGCCAGCGCCGTTAAGCCCCATCAAACCGAATATTTCTCCGGAATAAAGCTCGAGATTAATATCCTCAATAACGGGCTTGTCCGTATATGATACAGATACATCTTTAAGAGCGAGAGAAACTTGTTTGGCTGCAGCTGTCATGATTACACATTAAATTTCGATTATCCGGGAAGGAAAATGCGCATATCCATGTTAAATCGTTGATGGGCACGCATACGTATAGGGAAGATTTGTTTGGTGAAGTCATCAATCCACTTAACCTCGATATAATCTTTGAAAACGCGCAAGTCGAGGACTTCTTCAGGAACTGCGGTGGGTGTAACACGCTTACCGTTTAGCCATATCGTCCAGTTATCCTCGCCCTTGTAAACAATACCACCTAATGTGATATAGCGTCTTTCCGGATCAAGCTCTAACTCATCACCGCGCTCAATGGCCTCCAACTCCTCTTGTGTTGGCTGGCGTACGACACCGCGTTTATTCTTTGCGTCTTTAATCGCCTGATGTTGCCAATAAGTAAAAAACAGTGACGGCATCCTATCAATGTCTATTGGCACTTCTTTTTTCATAGTTGGCGCTTTTTCTGCTGCGTCAGGCACCACGGTACCATCACTCTGCGCAAAACTCGCCCCTGAAAAACCAATCAAGGATAAAAACATGAATATATATATGACTTTTTTCATTTTATCCTCCCTACCTTTGTTCTGCAGTGTCTGTACCAAAAATAACCTGATCTTCTGGTATCATTGTCCGCCAAGACATCCTTATACTGGCTGTCACCAATTCAGGACTTGTACCGCTTGCAATAGCACGTAACAGAACTGCCGTTACCTCGCGCGTACGTTTAATTGTAATACCATCAACAGATAAATGCCCCGGGAAACTTTTTTCTGCGATATCCAAATAGCTGTATATATCATTATCATCAAAAGCTTTGACCTCAACCTCTATCGGGCTCATAAGAACTTTATATTCTGCCTTCGAAGCCTCAGGGTTGCTTTCAATAACACCTGACTTAACACTAACGACAGCAGAGAGGACACCAGACTTTCTTTGTATCGCGCTAAAAAGCTGTTTTGCGTCATTTCGATCTTGAGTGGAAAAATAGCCGCTATCTTTTAATGCATCAAAACGATCTTGGCGTTCTTCTAGTTGCGCAAATTCTAATTGCATTTCCCTCAAGTCAGACTGAACGGCGCTTAAGCCAGAGCGCACCGACCTAAGGTTTCTTTCTGCCTTATCTTTTTCAGGCAACACATAACCATAAATAGCAGCAGCCAGACAACCATTGATGGTAATGAGAACCAACAATATAATAAGACGTTTTATACCAATAATTTGAATCATTCTACCGGTGGCCCCTCGATACTAAGCTCTGCGATATAATCCTGTGATTTTGACGTTGCAGATCCATTACCTGATTCTACAACGATTTCCTCACTATACTCATAATCTTCTAGCAATTTTGAAACTTTAACAATATGGTCCGGCAACGCCTTTTGAAGTCTTGAACGCAAGTCTTCAACTTCACGATTTCCTTTTTCAGCATTTGTTGTACTAGGGAAAGACATCTGAACACTCGCCGTAAATAATGGCGCCTTTGCGTTTTGGTTAACCACGCGCTGCGTAATCTTAAGCTTACCGCGTGTCACCTGGATACGGTCAATCTTCATATCACGCCCAAGCGCCCTACCCACATTATAGAAAAGCGGAATTGTTTTGATCTCTTTTGCTTCTAATTGATCATAAACACCTAAAGAACTTTGAATAAGCTGAATATCAAATCCTAAATCCTTCTTCCTTTGAACCTCTTTCTCATACGACAAATCTAATTGCGCTTTTTTATTTGTTATCGTTGTGACATCTTCTTGTGCCTCGGTCATTAATTGATAATTATCAAGCAATTGATAGGCTTGAAAACACCCACCAAGAAGAAGAAATACAGACGCTATCATCGCAACCTGACGCGGCTGCGACACGTTATCGATTTGCTTTGCCTTCATCGGCAAAATAAACTTACTTTTACGACCAATCCATGCAATATGCAAAGCATCAGCAAGGTGCGGTGTGTCTTGTTGACCTACCGGCAATTTCATCATGCTGCCAATTTCACCGGGGGTCAGAGCATGAAAGTTACATGGTACATCGACAAGTTCACTGACGATATCGCCCGCATCAGGATCAGCAACAAGAATAATGTTCAAGCCATCTGACGAATCAAATCCAAAACGTGTTAGATAACTCATCGTCGCCTGAAATTCTTGATAGACCTCATTCGCCCATTGCGCGGGGTCTTCGTCCGTTTCGACAATAGGCGTCATTCTCGTAAGCGCTAATTCACCATTCTTAATAACAATCTGACGAAGCCCACCGCCTTGATGTTGCCCAATGAAGATTGTCCATTGCGCTTTCTTCTCTCCTTTAGTGCCAAGCTTATCGCCGAGCTTTTTGATCATATCGGAAGCTTCTATCGGCAGAAGAGAAAACCCAGCAATCGGTGCCAGAGATTTAGTCGCAGCCGCCATTGTTTTCTTAAAGGCATCACTTGCGGGAACAGCAGCAAAAATGTAAACACTTCCCGCCATGGCTTTATCTGATTTAGCTATTTTTTCTTTTAATGGAAGAGCTGCACGAACAGGATAATTCGGGAAAGCCACGTTAAGCTTTCTTTTCACGACATTTTGCTTATCCAGCATACTAACTTTGGGAATCTTTTCTTTTCGGTAATGCTGCTCCACCATGTCATTCATGATCAGAACAGGCTTACCGCCACATTCCTTAGAAATAATTAGTGCGACATTCTCCTCGAAGTTTTCTGCAGACCAAGGCACAGCCTCAATCATTTTGACACCCTTCGCACTGATACCGTAGATGAACAAAGCATCATCCGATATCATCAATATTGTTCTTGAAGGCGTTAAAATTGAAAGAGACATGCTGCTAAAACACTCAAAAAGTAAAAATTAAAAGTCGACCATGTTACCAAGGTTAATATAGATAGGACCGAGAGAACCGGCAGCGATCCAAACAATCACCGATGCGAGAATTATGGTTAATGTTGGCTGAATCAATTCAATCAAACCTTCAATCGCTTCGTCAACATCCTTCGTATAGAATTCAGAAACTTGATCCAAGACAGGTGATAAATTACCTGATTCTTCGCCAATCTTAACCATTCGCACCACCATACTGGGGAATTCTCCCGAAGCATTCAAGGCATCAGAAAGTGGGCTGCCTGATTGAACGTAGCTTTCAACGCCTTCCATAGCATCAATAAGAACCCTATTATTCACGGTATTCCGCGCAGATTTAAGGGCTTTGATGACATCAATACCGCTTGAAAACAACGCGCTAAAAGTCTGTGCATAACGTGCAATCGTGATTTTTCTAATCAAATTTCCGACGACCGGCATCTTTAAATATAACGAATCAAGTTGATAAGCAGCCCCCTCAGAAGATCGTTTAATTGATATAAACGTAACCACCAGGACAACAGGAACCACGAACACAATAATTGTCCCATATATAGGCACACCGAATATAGTGAACTGTGGCTGTACAAAGAAATTTGATGTCGCAATCAACCAAACAGAGAACCATGGCAATTCAATATCGAGATACTTCAAAAAGCCCACAATTTGAGGTACGACAACACTCATCATGAAAACAATCACAAATAACACGACAATCGACACCACAATTGGATAACGTGTCGCTTTCCTGATCTTGGATTGCATCGCATCAACCCATTTAAGGTATTTAACCAACTGAAGATAAGACATGGTCAAATCACCAGTATCCTCGCCGGCCTTTACCAAAGAAATGTAAAGAGGCTTAAACACCTTCGGGTGTTTTTCCATAGCCTCTGAGAGAGAGGAACCATCGCGGACATCACGGTGAATTTCACTCATCATATCGCGCATCATATCATTTTCCGCACCATCACGGATATCAGACAAAGCATCAAGTAAAGGCACACCTGCACTTTGCATTTGTTCCATGTGAATGAAAAACTGTATTAAATCTCTAAGCTTAATTTTAGCGAAACTTATACCGGAAAGCTTAGTTTTTTTCTTACTCAAATTCGAACATTGAACAAGCTCCAACCCTGCGCTTTGAAGCTGGTTATACAAGTCAACTTCATTCAACGCAGAAATAGTCCCCCTAACCGGGCGACCCTTATTGTTCACAGCTCTGTATTTAAAGCGTTCGATAATGCTACCCCTTAAATGGAAACACGTTTTTGAACATAGGATTAAGAGGGTTCATCACTTCCTTAAATCCACAACTTTAGAAAGCGCGGCCAAGTCAGTTGTCCCCTCAAGGACTTTTAGAATGCCATCGTCTTTCATATTTTTGAAGCCTTTTTTTATCGCAAGCTCCTTTAATTCCGCTTTTGATTCATTTCTGGCAAGTAATTGGTCCATATCATCATCGAAAAGTAAAATTTCAACAACCGCGACACGCCCTTTATACCCTGTGCCATTACATAAATCACAGCCACCATCCTTATGCTGAAAAATCTGCGGTGGATCGGCCGGATCAACCTTCATAATCTCGCACTCCTCCGGCGTTGGCGTGTGCTCTTCTTTACAGCTACTACACAAACGTCGCGCAAGGCGCTGCGCGAATACCGCGATAATCGCACCAGCGATCATGCCCGGCTTTAAACCCAAATCAAGAAGCCTTGGAATAGCGCCAAAAGAATCGTTTGTGTGCAAAGACGTATAAACCTGATGCCCCGTCATCGCAGCCTTCAAAGCCATCTCCGCAGTAACATGATCACGTATTTCACCGATAAAGATGATGTCAGGGTCTTGCCTAAGCAAAGCCTTAATACCGTCAGCAAATTCCAAAACACCTTCACGCACATGCGTTTGGCGAATCATCGGTAAAGAATACTCAACCGGATCTTCAAGCGTTTGGATATTAACTTCAACATCATTGATCTCATTCAATATCGAATAAAGCGACGTACTCTTACCACTCCCCGTTGGGCCGGTAACAATGATAATCCCCTCAGGCTTAGACGTTGCGATAGTCAGTTTTTCTCGGTTTTCTTCACTAAAACCAAGGTTTTCCATCGGCATGATGGCTTCACTTTTATCCAAAACCCTTAAAACAATATTTTCACCGTGCACAGTCGGCAATGAAGACACACGAAAATCAGCTTCGCGCCCACCAACATTAAGGCCGAAACGCCCGTCTTGCGGGCTAAGCTTATCGGCGATATTCATTTCAGAGAGAATTTTTATCCGCTGTGAAATACCATTCCAGTGCTGCTTATGCAAAATTTGAGCGGTGTACAAAACACCATCCAAACGATAACGCAAACGTACAAAGTTCTCTTCAGGTTCAAAGTGAAGATCAGAAACACCAATTTTCACCGCATCAAACACAAGCGCGTTCACAAGACGTACAATCGGATGGCTAAACGCATCTTTTTCATTAAGAGAAGTAACGTCTTTTTGCTCTTTGCCTTCTTCCAGTTCATCAAGAATATCCTTAATCGAACTTGCATACCCGTATGAAGCATCAATCGCCTCACCCAGAATTGCTGATGTCGTGACCATCGGCTTAATTTGTAGATTCTTATTTTTTAAAAATCTTTTAAGTGTGTCCAATGCAACAACGTCATAGGGATCAGACATCGCGACATAGATTGAATCTTCAGAAAACGATATTGGCAAAATCTGGTGCTGCTGTGCCAGACCTTTATCCAACAACCCTAGCGCTTCGCCATCAACGATTGTATTACGTGGATCAAAAACACCAAAGCCTGAGCTTTCCGCAAGGAATAATGTCAGCGTGTCTTCTTCAATGAAGCCAAGCTCCACCAGAATCTCACCCAGCATCTTGCCGGATATCTTCTTCTCTTGCAGGGCAACATTGAGCTGATCCTCAGTGATAAGCCCCATAGCGACCATGCGCTCACCCATGCGCCCCTTGCCAATGCCAGGCCCATCAACACCATCTTGACCAGCATCAGACGTTTGAAGACCACCGCCCATTGTCTGAAGATCAGTCCCCTTACTCGGGTCAGCTACATTACCCTCTGTAGGAGAAGGCTCATCCGCCCCTGACATTGAAACGATATCACCTTCAATGATACTATCACCATTCGATTCATTTCCACCGATATCAACAGACATATCGTCTGATGAGGTAATATCAACTTCAGGAGTAATATCTGCCGTTGGTATTGTTTTTTCTGAGGCGTTTTCAACTGTAAGGTCTGCAGTTTCATCAACAAAAAAGTCAATTTCGTCAACATCGTCAGCATCGTCGGGCGTTACGAAGTCTCCCCGCTCGGCGCTAAACCCTTGCCGCTTTTCTTGCGACTTCTGTTTATTATTGCTGTCTAAATTAACAAGTTCTATGTCGTCCATAACTCAACTTTGCATGGGTTTTTCATTGTTCATCGTTTCTTCGATAAACACTTCAACGCTAAGAGTAGCAAAAAAAGCGAAGAGAAGAAACATAGCGGTTGTTGATGCCCCCCCTTTTTACCAAAGAAAAGTTAAGATTTGTTATAGATATGTCCACAGTTTTCCGTAAACATGGAAAAGCGCGTGACTTACGGAAAATCACGCGCCTTAACAATAAAGTTTCTTAATTTTTTAAGTATTATTCAGCAGCAACAGCAAGCTTGTTCTCTTTACGAGGCCACTGTTTGAACTGCATGACAGATTCATCAATACCGCACACTGTTGCGCAAATACGAGCCGAAACCAAATAAGGGTCAGCATTAGCGCCCGGGCGACGATCTTCAAAATAACCGTAACCTTTTTGTGCAACAAGCTGTGGAATACGAATTGAGCATCCACGGTCTGCTGTACCGGCCTTAAATGTGTTGATATCACATGTTTCATGATTACCTGTCAGACGACGGTCATTCGCATAGCCGTATATCTTAACATGCTCATCATGCTTCTCTGCCAAAGCCTTAACAGCCGAATCAATCGCCTCTTTACCTTTGGCTTTGTCGCGTGTGTCTTTGGTTGAGAAGTTAGTGTGCATACCTGCTCCATTCCAGTCACCTGAAATTGGCTTATTGTGCGTTGAAATCGTCACATCGTAATCTTCCGCAATACGGTATAGCAACCAACGACCAAACCATGTGTGGTCAGACGCAGTCAAAACATCGTTTGCTTCTTTTGCATCGCCGCGGAATCCAATCTGGAATTCCCACTGACCCGGCATAACTTCGGCATTAATTCCGTAGAATAAAAGACCAATATCAAGACACGCTTGTGCATGCTCTTCTACAATCTGACGACCATAGGCTTCGTCTGCACCAACACCGCAATAATACGGGCCTTGTGGTCCGGGGAAACCTTGCTCTGGCCAACCGAGAGGCTGACGGCCTTTGAACATTGTATATTCCTGTTCAAATCCTGCCCATGGCTCTTGTGCACCAGCACCAGCATCCAAAACAGCACGTAACTGCGCGCGTGAATTTGATTCGTGGGGTGTTTCGCCATCAGGGTTATAAACTTCTGCCATCACAAGATAGTTACCTTCACCGCGGATTGGGTCCGCAACAAAACTAACAGGCTTTAAGATGCAATCAGAATCATCACCAGTGGCTTGATTCGTTGATGATCCATCGAAACTCCAATCAGGAAAATCATCGATTGAGGGGCTTCCGCCAACGTCCACGACGCGGGCTTTGGATCGTAAATGGCGCGTAGGAACAGCACCATCAAGCCAAATATATTCGGCTAGGGTAAATTTAGACATTTAAATCTCCATTGTTCAGTAGTTTTTTTTATATGCGTTGCACAATTACATTTTTACCCCCGAAAATCAACCGTTTTCCGCGATACATAAGGCTTTTGTAATAAAAGGAATGATAACTATTTAAGAATAAAGACTTTTTGTATGATCAATATTAAATCATTGGTTCTTCTGCATGGAGGTGATCTTTATACGTGCTGCCCGGATTATCTTGCTCGAAATCGATACGTTCGATATAGGCCTTGGCCACCAAAGAGGCCGCCTCCTCTATCTGATCACTAAGCTGTTCAACAGCATAAAGCCCCGTCTGTTTTAACCGCTCCATTTGCTCATCCGAGGACAGAACAAAATTAGCATCCGGCCTGATATCTGCGGGCACATCTTCCATATTGATATCAAAGTTAAAGAAATGCTCCAGCTGTCGTTGCCCCTGACGCAGAGAATATTTATGAACAGACTGCATAGACGAAGACACCAAAACATCCTTCATCGACAGCAAACTGTTTTTCACAGCATCGTCATAAGGAACACCTGCGTTAAAGTCACCCGTCCCCCAATGAAGATGGATAATTTTATGTGGTGTCCCATACATCTGCTGGCTTCTTGTATTCATGATAAGGCATTGATCCTTATCTTGCGTTTCTGCACCGTACATGAATGTCGCTTCGGCAATAGCGGGGATAGATGGATTATTCCAACCTGACTGCCCACCATCAATGACAACGATCTTGTCATCACGCATCATATTGGTGAGCGGAACGCCGGGAAGAAACGTTGTTGGCGAAGCACTCCCCAAAGCAGCCTCCCATAAAATCCAGTTTTTACGTGCCGCATCATCCATATCATCAATTTCTGTGACTTCACCACGTGCGACGTGACTTTTCGCAAACATCGCATCCAAATTCGGATGAACTTTGGTCATCGTCAACATGATGTCATCTTCAACATCAGACATACGCGTGTCTTTGCCGACAATTTCCTGCAAGGCCTCTTTTAAATGTTTGTTACTGAATTTTGTCGTGCCAAAAACACCGCCCAATAGCTGCCGCGGATTGTTGAATAATTTGCCAAAGGTGGATTCATGGTGAGGCAGAATTTTTCCCGCATTCTCATCCATAAACTTACCCAAATCAGCCGGAGAAGAAAAATAAGGATCACGCCCTTTTATTTTGCTCATACCCACCGTTGAAAGTGCGCCAAAAGATGTGCCTGCAGAAAGTTGAAAAAGCTCATTATAACGAAGGCCATCCGCAAGCTCTTCACGCCCATTATCCGCGAGTTGTTTTTTAACTTCATCAAAAAACGCCTGCTTCAGCTCCACCGTCATACGACCGTGCAAACCACCACCATGATTGGATTCTGTTATGATTTTCGCCATGTTCACCCTGAATTTTATTCTTATTTTTTCTTCAGGGGATTATAAATAAAAAGCCTAAGGGATGCAAATAATCAGCACTATTTTTGCGGATAGGCAGCGAAATGAAGCGCGAGTGGTTCGCTATACTGTCTGACGACATTTTGATCTTCAACAGTAACCTCACTGAATGACTGGAGCATATCAAGAACACCTTGCATTTTCTTGCCCATCTCAGGGTTCATCTTACTCATTTGAATTAAAGGCGCGGCGCGCTCAGACATTTCCTTAAAGTTACGGTCATTACCATCTGAGCGGGTCGTGTAGAACGTCAATATGATGCGGTCGGCCATCTTCGCCCATTGCTCAGGGCTCTTATAGACATATTCTTCATTTTGCTTAAATGCGGTGATGATATCACTCGTGCGCTTGTAATATTCCGGGTGATTTTCCTTAAGGTTTTCCATGGCCTTTAAGTGTGAAGGAGCATTCTTCGCCGTCATGCTC
Organism: uncultured Alphaproteobacteria bacterium; assembly: GCA_964015995.1. Lineage (GTDB taxonomy): Bacteria > Pseudomonadota > Alphaproteobacteria > Micavibrionales > Micavibrionaceae > UBA1672. The sequence continues at coordinate 1,038 of CAXHFH010000027.1, read as the reverse complement.
AAAACTTGCACCTCAAAGAAATGCGGAATGTTTTTTTGACGCATTTCCTCCGCAAGTGGCTTTAAATTTTCGGATGAGTTAATAAACGCACTAACATCGGTACTCAAAATCTTATCTTCCGCTGCATGAATATCTGCAGAATTAAAAGACAGGACAAAAAGCCCTATAAATAGAATACGGAAAAGTTTCATGTCACTGTACCTCGCGGCTGATATTAATTATCCAAAAAGCTACGCAGTTTTCTTGAACGGCTTGGGTGCTTGAGCTTACGCAATGCCTTCGCCTCAATCTGACGAATACGCTCACGCGTCACGTTAAATTGCTGGCCAACCTCTTCAAGGGTGTGATCGGTGTTCATACCAATACCGAAACGCATACGAAGCACACGTTCCTCACGCGGCGTTAATGACGCCAAAACACGTGTCGTGGTTTCACGCAAGTTTGAATGAATGGCACTTTCCACCGGAAGAATTGCATTTTTATCCTCAATGAAATCACCCAATGATGAATCTTCTTCATCACCAATCGGCGTTTCAAGCGAAACAGGTTCTTTTGCAATTTTCAACACCTTACGGACTTTGTCTAAAGGCATATGTAAACGTTCAGACAATTCTTCCGGGGTTGGTTCGCGGCCAATCTCATGCATCATCTGACGTGATGTGCGCACAAGTTTGTTGATCGTCTCAATCATGTGCACAGGAATACGAATTGTACGCGCCTGATCCGCGATAGAGCGCGTGATCGCCTGCCTGATCCACCATGTGGCGTAGGTCGAGAATTTATAACCACGGCGATATTCAAATTTATCAACCGCCTTCATCAGGCCGATATTCCCCTCTTGAATAAGATCAAGGAATTGAAGTCCACGGTTTGTGTATTTTTTAGCGATAGAAATCACAAGGCGTAAGTTCGCTTCAACCATTTCCTTTTTCGCGCGCGCGGCTTCTTTTTCACCTTTTTGAACAGTACCGACAATGCGGCGCCATTCTGATATCGGCAGCATAGCTTCTTCGGAAATCATCCCGATCTGATCGCGCA